>CAKTXH010000083.1 GCA_934630975.1 uncultured Clostridia bacterium
CTCATAAATACTCGCCGGGTTTAGGTAGCCCTTGGGCATTTGCAGACCTGTCCCGAGCGGCTTGCCTTTCTATGATAGCAGTTTTTCCTGCTGGTGTCAATCATTTTGACGCATTTTTCGTTGTTCATTCGCCGATTTTTTTATTTTGTCATTCTTTCCGCCGCTTTTTTCGATAAATCTGGAATTCGATTCCAGATTTGCCGTTTTTTCGTCCCGAGCACGAAAAAAAGCGCCGATTTCCCGGCGCTTTAAGCTCAGTATCCCGTCGCTTCTTCGTTCTTAACCAGCTTGACGATGCGGCTCGTGCCCAGTCTCGTCGCGCCCAGCTCGATGAACTTATACGCGTCATCCAGCGAAGCGATGCCGCCCGCGGCCTTAATGCCCTTGCCCGGCTTCATGTGCGCCTTCATCAGCGCCACGTCGTCAAACGTCGCGCCGGCGGTCGAGAAGCCGGTCGAGGTCTTGATGAAATTCGCGTCGGATTTGGAAACGATCTCGCACATGCGAATCTTCTCGTTCTCCGTCAGCAGGCAGGTCTCGATGATCACCTTGAGCGGATGGCCCGCGCAGGCCGCCTTAATCTTGTTGATTTCATCGAGCACCTCGTCGTCGCGCCCGTCCTTGAGCATGCCGATGTTGATGACCATATCCACTTCGTCCGCGCCGTTCTTCACCGCGTCGGCCGCCTCGAAGACCTTCGTTTCCGTCGTGGAATAGCCGGTCGGGAAGCCGATGACCGTGCACACGCCCACCTTGTCCGCCTTATCCTGCATATAGGCCTTGCAGCGCGCAACATAGCTGGCCGGGATGCACACTGTCGCCGTGTGATACTTCATCGCGTCGTCGCAAATCCCTTTGATCTGCTCCCAAGTCGCTTCCGGCTTGAGCAGCGTGTGATCCACCATCGCGAGCATTTTGCTGAGTTCCATCTTGTTTTCCTCCTGCGTTCTCGTTTTCCTTATTATACGCTATGAACGGTTTCAGGGCAAGCGCTTGTTTTTCTCTTTCTTTTTTCCCGCATCGGGCGTATACTGATTGTATAAACGTCATCACAGGAGGAATCCCCCATGATCATCGGCATGCGCGGCCACGATTTTGGCCGCATGGAACCCCGCGCGCTCGCCGCGGCCATTCGCGAAACCGGGTTTAAGGCCACGCAGCTGGCTTTCACCAAGGCGTTTCCCGCTCCCGCCGAGCAGTATATGACCCCCGACGCGCTTGGCAATATCCGCGATGCGTTTGCCGGAATCGCGCTGCCCGTGATGGGCTGCTATGTCAGTGCGAGCGACCGCGACCCGGACGCGCTGGCCGAAGCGAAGGCGCGTTTCAAACGCTCCCTGTCCGCGAGTGTCACGCTCGGCGCGGGCTGCGTCGGCACGGAAACGACCCATTTCACCTTCCCCGAATCCGAGCGCGAGGCCGCCTATGCCCGCCTGCTGGATTTCACCCGCGAGGTCTGCGCCCACGCGGAACAGGTGCATGCGCTGGTAGGCATCGAGCCGGTCGCCCTGCATACGCTCAACACGCCGGAACTGACCCGCCGCCTGATTGCGGATGTGAACAGCCCGAATCTGCGCGTCATCCTCGATACGGCGAACCTCATCACGCCCGAAACTGCCGCGCCGGAAGCCCAGATGGAGATTTTGGAGCGCGCGCTTGCCTGTTTCGGCAAGCGGATCTGTGTGCTGCATGTCAAGGACGGCGTGTTCGGCAGCGAGGGCAAGTGGGAGAACCGCCCGCTCGGTCAGGGCGTGATGGATTGGCCGCGCCTGCTTCCCCGTCTGCGGGCGCACAACGATACGCTCTGCGCGCTGCGGGAGGGCGTTTTCCCCGGCATGGCAAAAGAAGAATGTCAAATCATGCATCACTGGCTCGGCGAATAAGCGGCTCGAAGCCGCCTTCGCTTCCGCCGCTTTCTGCACATGCAGGCGGTTTTCTGCATTTCGCATACGAAAAGGGACTGCGCGCAGTCCCTTTTCTTTATGCCCGCTTGATGACGCGAAGCGCCTCTTCCCGAATCTCTTCCCAGTTCAGAATTGGCGGCTGATGCCGCACATGTTCGCCGATATGTTTCTCCATCCACACCATATCGTACCACGTATCAAACTTATACCCGCACTGATGGAACGCGCCGACCATGCGATAGCCCATCTTCTCGTGGAAGCGCACGCTGTCCATCGTCAGATGCGCGTCCGGCGCACTCGGCACGGCGATGCAGGCTTCCACATTGGTCAGCCTTTGCATGCACAGAATCGTCTCCATCGCGTCATAGAGCTTTCGCCCTACGCCCATGCGCCGCACGTCCCGCTTGACGTAGACGCTCATCTCCGCGCACCACTGATAGGCCGCACGCGGGTGGAACACCCCCGCATACGCATAGCCGACGATCTCGCCGTCGTTTTCCGCGACCAGATACGGGAATTTTTCCAGCGTATGCGCGATACGCCCGGCAAACTCCGCCGCGCTCGGCACAGCGTACTCAAACGTAATTGCGGTTTCCCGCACATAGGGCGCGTAGATTTCAGCCAGCGCTGCCGCGTCCTCCGGCGTCGCCACGCGAAGCTGAACAGCCATTTGAAATTCCTTTCTTGGGGCTTTGCCCCAAACCCCACCAGAAACCTGAGGTTTCTGGACTTCCCACTACATTCATTGCTCCGCAATGAATGAACTAACAACCCAAACCGTTCCCTTACTCCCGGGTGCAGGGCCGAAGCCCTGCTCGTTTTAATGGGGGTTATGGGGTTCCTAGGGGATTTAAGGGGGAGAAATCGAAATCTCCCCCTAATCCCCTAGGCCCAGCGGAGCGCGTCCCCGCATTGCCCGCAGGCAATGCTCACTCCACATGTTCAAAAAAGTCATCCTTCTCCACATCTTCCCCGACTGTCGAAAACGCCAGCCCGAATTTCGAATTATCATACGGGCCGAAATCCTCCACGTGGTAATCCGTCCGCTGCTGGGAGATATGGCACGTAAACGCCCGACAGGCCACGTCAAACGCCGTCTGATTGCCAAACGCCGCCAGCGGCCTGCGCCAATCCATCTTCACCGGGTTCTGTTCGTACAGATGGAGGTAAAGCTTCTTGACCTGCCACGGCTCACTGTGCGTCATCTTCCGCTGATAGCCCGCGTCTGCCGCCAGCGCGATCGCCGCCTGCGCCGCGTCCGCCGCCGCCCGGTGCGCGCCGTGACCGTATTCGCCGTTCACGTCCTGCGTCACCACCACGTCCGGCCTGCATGCGCGGTAAACCTCCGCCACAAAGCGGCAGACGCTCTCCCGACTCCATCCCGGCTGCTCGTACATGCCTTTGAGCGTAAGCTGAAACTTATCCGGGAAATAACCGATGATCGGGTAATGCTTCACCCCGCAGAGCCACAGCCCGTCCAGCAGTTCCAGCCGCCGATACGGCATCGTCGGCACGAGGTAAGCCACCTGCACCGCCTTGCCCATTTCGCCCGCGTAATAGGGAATCGTACCGCCCAAAAACAGAATTTCGTCGTCCGGGTGCGCCGCCAGCGCCAGCAGATCGGCCTTATCGAGTGGCGTTTCCCATTGCTGCACCCAGTCCGGCGCGTCGCCTTCGCCAAAGACATGCAGCTCGGCGATAAACAGCCGCCCTTTGCCGTCCTTCGGGCGGATTCGCACGGTCTTTGCGCCCGCGTCGAGCGCCGCATACTCCACCAGAAACGCGCCGTCCCGCTGCGCGACGGTCTGCCATGCGCCGGATGCGTCCTTCGTCTGCACCTCAAAGGCCGCCGCCTCGTCGTAAAACTGCACGTACAGGCCACCGACGGCTTCCTCCGCCTCGATCTCCACGTAGGCGCTGCCGTTTGAGGAGGACGACCAATAGGTCTGATAATCCCCGTCCGTCATGCGGTCGAGCGTCTTTTTGCCCACGCTGGATAGCGCGCAGCGCGCCGTTATCTCCTCCGCCGTCTGCGCCCGTGCCGTCGGCGCGAGCATCAGCAGCGCCGCCAACAGCCCAATCCATTTTCTCATGTTCTTCCTCCGCCCTTTTCTCTGCCCAACATGATACCACATTTTTCCCACAAAATAAAGTTTGTCCCTTGTTCCGGCTTTCGCCGGATGGTATAATAGACAGGATGGGTTCGCGGCCAGCAGCCGCAGGAGCTAAAAAAAGGAAATAAACGGGAAAGCGAGCGATTACAAGCATGGGCATCAACGCGATTGTCGGCCAGAGCGGCGGCCCCACCTGTGTCATCAATTCCAGCCTCGCGGGCGTTTTCAGCGCCTGCCGCGAGCACGGCGTGCAGAAGGTTTACGGCATGCGCCACGGCGTTCAGGGTTTGCTCAAAGACGAGGTGATCGACCTGACGGACGCGCTCGGCGCGCCGGGGCAGTTGACGCTGCTGCGCCATACGCCCGCTTCCTATTTGGGCAGCTGCCGCTATAAACTGCCGGAAAGCGGCCAGATGGAGG
This sequence comes from uncultured Clostridia bacterium, assembly GCA_934630975.1. Classification (GTDB taxonomy): domain Bacteria; phylum Bacillota; class Clostridia; order Christensenellales; family Aristaeellaceae; genus Ventricola. The sequence continues at coordinate 4,439 of CAKTXH010000083.1, forward strand.
CCGTCTATCAGGCGATTTTCGACGCGCTGCGCCGCTATGATATCGGCTATTTCTTCTATATCGGCGGCAACGACAGTATGGATACCATCCTCAAGCTGAGCGACTACGCCACCAAAATCGGCAGCGACATTCGCTTCATCGGCGTGCCCAAGACGATTGACAACGACCTGACCCACACCGACCACACGCCGGGCTATGGCTCGGCGGCCAAATACATCGGCACGACGATCAAGGAACTGGTGCGCGATTCCACGATTTACGACCTCAAATCCGTGACCGTCGTGGAAATCATGGGGCGCAACGCGGGCTGGCTGACTGCCGCCGCCGCGCTCGCGGAGGATGAGGACTGCGAAGGCGCGGCGATGATCTGCCTGCCGGAAGTGCCCTTCGACCCGGATCACTTCATCGCCCGCGTGGATGCGCTCCAGCAGCAAACGCCGTCGCTGGTCGTCGCCGTTTCCGAGGGCGTGCGCACGGCGGACGGGCGCTACGTCTGTGAACTGGCGCACAACCCGGTCAATGTGGATGCGTTCGGCCACACCTATCTGGGCGGCACGGCGCATTATCTTTCCGGCCTCATCGCCGCCAGACTGCACAGCAAGACCCGCGCCGTCGAGCTTTCCACCCTCCAGCGCTGCGCCGCGCACGCCGCCAGCGAAACGGATGTTTCCGAAGCGTTTAACGTCGGCGCGTTCGCGGTGGATGCGGCGTTCTCCGGCAAGACCGGCATGATGGCCGCGCTCAAGCGCGTAAGCGACGCGCCCTATGTCTGCGGCTTTGAGCTGCACGACATCCACGATATCGCCAATCTGGAAAAGACCATTCCGCTGGACTGGATCGACGCGGAGCACTACCGCCTGCGCGAGCCGTTCCTCGCCTATGCCCGCCCGCTGATTGCTGAGGAGGTCAAGCCGGAATATGTCCGCGGTCTGCCGAAGCACCTGAAGCTGAATCGTTAAAACAAAGGCTGTCCGAGACGAGCCGCATTTCCGAAGCATTGGGATGTGCGGATCGGTGGACAGCCTTTTTGAATGGACAGGAAACCGCATAAGTCCAAGCTGTATGCGTGCCTCCTTCGGTTTCATTCCGCGCAGCGCTGGCGGAAGTGATAGTCTCCCCATTCGTCGATGCATAAATCGCTCCTATCCACGCCAAACCGCATGGAGGGCGGCACATCGCGGCTTGAATTCAGGGCATCTTCCATTTTCAGATACGGCGAAACCTGTTTCCAAAGCGCTTCCGCCGCGCTTTTCGGCACAACCGAGATATCCGGCGTAAGCTGCAAATACACATTTCCGTTTTCAAGCGGCTCAATCGCATCGAAAATCGAAGCTTTTTGCAGGGTATCCAGTCCGCCCATTTTTTCCAGTTGATGCTTCGTCAGCCCCATTCCCCAGCCTATATCGGGAAGATACGTTCTGAACGCCAGCCTGAAATTGCCGTTTCCCGTAAGAAGCGACTGGCTCCGTCCCATTGAATAGCAATCCATTTTCATCAAGCCGACGCAGGTTTCAAGCTTTCCGCAAAGCCGCTTCATTCGTTCTTTCCATGTATTCTGAAAAGGAAACGAACCATTCATCGCAGTCAGCAGAGCGCGCGGGATGGAAACATGCAGCAACTCAATCGAACTTGACGTTTTCGTGTGAACGCCGCTCTCCTTCAAAATCTTGTCCGCATAAACAATCGTCATTCCCGCAGGGATGCGCCGGTATTGAAGCCTGAAAGCGCAGCTTCCCGGCACAAAGCACCGTTGAGGAAAACAACAGCCCCTCAAATCATCCGCCGGGCAGTTCAGCAGCTCATACAGCCATTCCACGCGCCCTTCCCGATTGTTTTCTTTCTTGTCCGTAAAATGGAGAACCGCCTTTTTCCATTCTGGATTCAACGCTTTGGCGGGCATCATCAACATGCGCGGCAGTCCGGGCGAAACGGGGGATATCTCCACCTCATCTACACTTTGGCTCAGTCGGCTTTCAAAGCCGTCCAGATAAGCATTCAACTCGCTTTGATTGCGCATAACCGCCATCTGGTAGCCCCGTTCCGAACTATGTATCCGGGAGAGCAGTCCCTTTTCGGATGCAATCCATTGTTCAAAAAACAACTTCATTTCATCCGCACACGCGCAAAACGCTTCACGCACTTCATTCGACGGCCCCTCTGTGCTGACCGCATACACATCCCATTGATAACAAACTGGATCCCACCAGCCGCCGCTTGCGCTCATAACACTCCTCCTCTCATATCTCGTCCGCATCACTCTCGCTTACGCGCACCGTTTCACAGCAGACACTGAGCGTGTCGCCTGAATTGATTTCAAACGTCACGGTGATAAACGGCGTTCCTTTTGCCAGCTTTGACCCGCTGTAAAGCGCTTCATTTTCAGCCTGTTTTCGGCGAAACGCCTCCAGCAGCGTTCCATGATCTTCCGCATAAACGCACAGCACGTTGTTCCCGCCGCCCCAAAACGCGCAGGATTGCAGCTTCACGCCCACGACATTTTCAAATCGAAACTCAAATCGCCGCTCATCCTCTTGGCGGATGCACGTTATTTCAAGCGTCGATTCTTTGGCTCGATATTCAAACCCGGAAAACGTACTGTCGTGCACACGGATTTTTTCAATTTCCGCGCGGTCGGCATAGGTATATACATGATTCTCCACCTTTGCGCCGCATCCCCTTCGCTTTGAAACTTTCTTCCAAACTATAAATGAGCAAATTTGAAAAAATGCACAAATAAATAGAGACATCCCAACGTGGTGAATGGTACAATGAAGTTGAACAAAAACCCATCCAACCACCACCGCGAAAGGAGATGTCTCATGCTTACAGTGTAAAGCAGTCAGAAGAAATTTGCAAGACCTTAAACGCATTACGGCTCGGGATTTTTTTATCCGATGTCTATCTGGAACATGTAAAGACCCTGACCCACTCTGTCTTTATGCTCGGATATAGGGGGGGAAAATCGTCAATGCCGAATTCTTTAGCGAGAAACACCGAACGACGGTTGCACATTTTCTGAATACCGGAAGAGCGGAGCGCCTGTTTTCTGCATTGTAGATGATACGATTGTATCGACTCATACAGCTGAAACCTTAAATCACGAGTCAAAAACAGGCACGAGCGCATGAAGCGTCCGTGCCTGTTGTTTTTTATGCCCGATGGGCCGCGTTTCGTCCGGCCAGTCTGCCGAAGGTCACGCTGCGTCCTGCCGCACAACCTGCCAGCAGGTTCGGATAGCTGCCGTCGAAGTAGCTGCCGGAACAGTCGCCCGCAACATACAATCCCTCAATCGGGTTGCCGTCTTTATCGATGGCGTTCATGTTGGTATCAATCTTGATGCCGTCGAGCGTGCAGATGAAGTAGCCGCCGCTCAAGCGAATGCCCTCAAACGGCGCGGTGCGCAGCGCGGAAAGGCGGTGCGGCTCTTTGCCGAAATCCTCATCCTGCTGCTTGTCATACAGCTCGTTGTAGCGCTCCACCGTCTTTTTGAAGTTTTCGACAGGAAGCCCAAGCTTTTCGGCCAGCTCTTCAATCGTATCCGCCTTGACCACATAGCCTTCCTCGCGGTATTGGCTCATGAACACGCTTTCGTTGAATTCCAGCGGCCAAACAGATTCCGCGCCGTTGGGATGATCGAACATGCGGCTGCACCCGTGGGTGTCAAAGCGGCGCATGTCTTCGATATAATTGGCGTCCCAAACCTCGGCATAGGTGTGCCCCGGCAGGTTAAAAGCGTCATGCAGAATGTGGTCATAGCAGCCGGATTCGTTGGTAAAGCGGTTGCCGTTCAAATCCACCTTGAGGAACGGCTGAGAGCCCATCCAGAAAAGCACGCCTTCCGTCTCGCAGCCGACCTGATCCGGCTTGATGCCGCCGCGGTCAAAGAGCATGCCCGCATGGCTCTCATCCATCGCCGCGCCCGCCCACAGGCACGCCTTGATGCCGTCGCCGTGGCTGCCCGGATACGAATAGTTGATGTTGATCATGTTCACAGTTTCGGGCTGAAGCGCCTTGAGCATCTCCTTGTTCAGGCTGTAGCCGCCCGTGCAGACGATCACGCCCTTGGACGTGTTGTAGCGCACATAGCCCGCCTCGGTCTTGGCATAAATGCCCGTGACCTTGCCCTCTTCCGAAATCAGCTTCACCAACGCCGTGTCATAGTGAATTTCAAGGCCGAGCTTCGTCGCGTATTCCTTGAGGATGCGGGAAGTCATATGCTCGTCGCCCTGCGTCTGGCTGCCCTGTGTAGAGTGGCCGACGTCGTAAACCGGATAGCGCACATCCAGCGTGTGGTCATCCACCTCATGGCGGAATTTGAGGCCGCCTTCGGCCAATCTGTCCGTATACCAGTCGATGGCTTCGCCGGAGTTATCCGCCCAGACGCGGTAGAGCCGCTGGTCGCCGTAGCCGTTGCTCTGGCGATACATTTCGGTCATGACGTCGAACTTATCGGGGTTGTCGCCGTCCTCCAGCTGCTCACGGCTTCCGATGGCCGCGATGGTGTCACGAATGCCGCTTCCGCCATAATCCTCGCCGAATTTCTCGATGAGGATGGTTTTTGCGCCCTCTTCCACGGCAGAGCATGCCGCGAACCAACCGGCCGTGCCCGCGCCGATGACCAGCACCTCGGTGTCATACGTCGCTGCAACATCGGTGATTTCCGGCGCTTCGCCGAGCCAATCCGCGTTCGTTTCTTCCGTCGCGGTCTGCGCGCGGAGCAGGCTCACGTCGATGCCCTTAGCCTGCGCGATACATTCCTCGCACGCCTGCTTCACTGCGTCGGATGTGCGCGTCGCGCCGCTCACGCCGTCGATGTCCTGGCCCTGCACGGCAAGAATCTGCTCGGCCAGCTTATCCGCCGCAACCTTGCCGATATTCTCCGTCTCGCCGTCCGCATTGACCGTCGCGCTCAAAATGCTGGTCTCGTCCACCGTGATGGTCACGGTCACATCGCTGACCATGCCTTTGGCCGTCGCGCTGTATGTGCCGGGCGTATAAATCGCTTCGGTTTCGGCCTGCGTCGGCTTCACGCCCATCATCACGCCTGCCGCAGCAGCGCCGATTGCAGCCGCGCCTTTCAAAAAGGAGCGGCGGGAAAGCTTGCTTTCTTTCATTGTTCATCCTCCTCGTTTGGGAAAAAATTCTCGATAATTCCCTTCTGTTCAGTATAACACCTTTACAGATTGACAAAAAGGAGTTATATTAGCCTTGTAAACGCAGGAAAAGCCTGCGTTTGGAGGAGGAACGCCATGAATATTCCCCAGCTCCGTTATTTTCTCAAAACCGCCGAGCTGCTCAATTATACGCAGGCCGCCGACGCGCTGTTTATTACCCGCCAATCCCTCCGTCAGGCCGTCGCCGCGATGGAGGAGGAGCTGGGTGCGCCGCTGTTTGTCAATACGCGCAACCATCTTGCGCTCACCGAGCACGGAGCCTATCTGCGCATCGGCGCGGAAAAGGTCGTCGCCGATTACGATGCCATGATGACCGATATAAAACGCCTGAGCGCACGGCAGATTCGTCTGCGCCTTGCGTTTTCGCGTTCGCTCTTCCCGTTCATTCTGCCGGATATCTCCATCATTTTGAAAACCGTTCGCGAGCAAGCGCCGGATATTGAGCTGGATGTGCAGACGCTCAACCACGACGAAGCCTTTTCCGCCTTGGAACGCGGCGAAATTGACGGCTGCTGTGTGCTGCAAATGCCGCATAAGTGTTCCGGCATCGCCGTCCATCGGCTCGATCGCTTCGCCGTTTCGGTGGATTATCACAAATCACACCCGCTTCACGCGTTTCCTTCCGTCTCTTTGCAGCAGCTCTGCGCATATCCCTGTATCGGCATGGGCAGCCCTGAAACGTCGCTTGCGCCCCTCCTTAAAGCCTGCTCGGATCAGGGACTCGAGCTGCACTACCGCGTTGTGCCCGATACGCTCGACGCGTTTTATATGATTCAGCACGGAGAAGCCGTCGGTTTTGACATCGACCTGCACGGCATGCCGGGCTTTGAGCATGCTTACAGCAGCACGCTCCCCGGCTTTGAATGGGAATTATGCTTTCTGTTCGCCAAATCCAACCCGCAGCGCACCGCAATGGAGTGGCTTTGTCGGCTTTTTTCGCAGGCATATTCCAGACAGAGCTTCACGGTTGAATAAGACAAACAACAGGCATGGACGCTTCGCACACCCATGCCTGTCTTTTTCATTTTTGGGGAATATCAGATATCCTTTCCGTGCACCTCGATCTGCCTGAGCGCCGGGAACGCGGAGGGATTATCGCACTTGATGAGCCGATCCAGCGTCAGCGTGCGCACACGATGCTTCCCCAGCTCCACGCGCTGCGCGCCGTCCTTGCCTTCCAGCGGGAAGGTTTTTTCAAAGCCGTCGTCCAGCGTCACCGTGCCGGAAATCCAGTATGCGTCGTGCGGGAAATCCGCGCGCAGATACAGCGTCAGCGCGTCGATCTCCACCTCGCGGCCAAAATCGAGCGTCAGCTTCGCGTCCGTCCGTGCGCCGATGCCCCAGCTGCCGAACGGCCATTCGCCGTGGCCGCAGGCGATGTGTTCGCCGTCGATGACGTTGCGCGCCGCAAAGCCGCTCTCGTTGCGCGTCTCCACGTTCGCCGTCGCGTGCGGATAGGCCGCGACGCCGCCGCGCTGATCCGCCGGGTTTTCCGCCAGATTGCGGTACTCGTTGCTCACGTCCGGCTTGATGGAAACCAGGTGCATCCCGCCCGCAAACGCTTCGGGCGGATAAACCGCCAGCCCGTCGCCTGCCAGCGGCGGCCGATAGGTAAACGCCTTTTGCGGCAGGTGGACGCGCGCAGGCTTCACCTGCTGATCGACCTGCACGACGGCGCGTTCGCTGCCCGACGTGAAGCGGATTTCGTCGCCCGCCTCATACGCGCCGCGGTAGAGCAGCGCGGCCTCGCCTTCGCCCTGCGCCCCGGCCAGCTTCTCGCCGCCGCGCCAAATTTCAATGCTGTACATCGCGTCTCACTTTCCGGCCATCCACAGCCGCGCGTCCGTGCCGCGCAGCTTGCAGAGCGCCTCGATGAAGAAGTAATCGCCGTAAAGGATGTTGACATGGCGGCCTGCGCCGTCGTTGTGATAGCTGGCCGTGCACTTCTGCAAGATGCCCATGTTGCCGTCCGTCCAGTCCGCGCAGAGCGTGTTAAGCGCTTTGAGCAGCTTCATCGCCGCGGCGCGGTAGGTTTCGGCCTCCTCGCCGCCGACGACGTTCGCCAGTTCCAGTAGGCCGCAGGCCGCGCACGCGCCTGCAATGTTGTCGATGCGCTCCTCGTCCTTGGGCTGGCGGAAGTCGCAGTCCGTCAGGCCGTCCTCGCGGATGTTGGCGATGAAATACTTCGCGCACTTGCGCGCCACGTCGATATATTT
>CAKTXH010000084.1 GCA_934630975.1 uncultured Clostridia bacterium
AAAGGGAATCTGCTGACCAACACGGCGGCATTGCTGAAAGCAAACCGATAGGAAAAGCGAATATCAATCCGATACGGCGGACCTCCTTCCGGGCAGGTCTGCCGTATCCTTGTCTAAAGGAGACGATGCGCTTACAATAACATCAGGCGGCGGGGTATACCTTCTGCCAAATGATGGGAAAATGAGGTGTGCGTCATGGAATTAGAGGTTCAGCATGAAAATCAAACGATCATCCTTTGGCTTCGCAGCGGGTGCCGCACGGATTTGAGCCTGCTTTATGAGCTTGGAAAGACGTGGAGATACCGAGTGGTGGTGATTCGTTCCGGCTTTGGCAGCCTGATAAACAATACGTCCACGCTTCTCTGGTTCAACCGCGGAACGCCGATTGGAAGTGATTTCCATGGGTGCGCATTGGCAGCATCCTTGCACTGAAGAAAGGGAGAAGATTACAATAATAGGGACATTCGGGGCAAGGAGATTTTGACATGGAAGCAAGAGTTGAAAAGCCGCATCGTATCGCGGGTTATTGCCGGATTTCCGTGGATGTGGAAGCGGATCGGGATAACACGAGCATCGAAAACCAGAAGGATATCATTTCCGACTATGTTCAGCGGTACTTTCCGGAGAGCGAGCTGACCTTCTTTGTGGATCGCGACCGTTCGGGCTATACGTTTGAGCAGCGGGAGGATTATCAGCGGATGCGCCCGTATCTGATGACGGGACAGTACGATATCCTCATCATCAAGGATTTGAGCCGATTCTCCCGACGCAATTCGCGAGGTCTGGTCGAGCTGGAGGATTTACGGGACGCGGGCGTGCGGATCGTAGCCATCGGGGACAGCATCGATTATCCGACGCACGACGATTGGACAAACATCCGCCTGCGTTTTCTGCTCAATGAAATGCCGGTCACGGATTCTTCTCAGAAAGTCAAAAGCGTCATTTCCCGGCGGCAGCAGGACGGACGCTGGATCTGTTCCGTGCCGTATGGGTATGTCATGAAGAACCACAAGCTGATGACGTATGAAATCGACCCGGCGGCAGCGGAGGTTGTCCGAAAGATTTTTGAACTGTATACGTCGGGCTGGGGCTACAAGCGGATTGCGAATTATCTGACCGACCACAGCATACCGACGCCCAGACGTGCCGAAGCCGCGAGAAAGGCGGAACGCGGCGAGCCGGTCGTCCGGCAGGGCAAGGATGCGTGGGCGAATGTGACGATACAGGGAATGCTCAGCAACGATTTTTATATCGGAACGCTTCGACAGGGCAAGTACAGGCGCAAGGGCATCAACGGAAAGGACGAGCGAATCGACGAATCCAAGCAGCTTGTCTTTGAAAACCATCACGAACCGATTATCGACTATCCGACGTTCGCCTATGTGCAGGAGCAGATGAAGAAGCGGACGCGCAGCAACTACAACGGCATCCGCAAGTACGAAACGCCGTATACCGGGCTGCTGTTCTGCGGGGACTGCGGCAGTCCGATGTTCTCCATGAGCAGCAAGCAGCTTGATCCGGCGTATACCTGCGGAACCTATCATCGGCGCGGGCGCAAGGGCTGCACGTCGCATCATACGCGGGTGGACTTTCTGGACAGCATTTTGAAAATGTATGTGCAGAAGGTGAAGCAGGGCAGCGCGAACATGATCGACGCGCTGGAAGCGTCCATCCGCGATGAAAAGGCGAAGATCAACGAGGGCGAAAAGACGCAGGACATGCTGCGCAGGCAGATCGACGCGGCGAAAAATCAGCTCAAGGTGCTGACCCGGCAGAAGATCGCGGAGCTGATGCGCAAGCCGGATCAGGAGGAGATGATCAACGAAACCTATGATGCGCTGGAAGCGGAGTGTTACGGAAAGATTCGCGGGCTGGAAAGCCAGCTCGACCTGATGGCAGATCATCGGAACAACGTCATCCGCATGAACCGAATCGCGAAGACGGCGCTGGATATCTTCGACGATATTCTGAACAAGCCCAAGCTGAAAAAGCAGGATATCGAGTTCATCGTCGAGCGCATCGACGTATACGACGACCACATCGACATCCAGCTCAAGAGCGACATTGACGCGCTGCTGCACGTTTCCGCGACGCAAGCCATCGAGCAGGCGGCGGGGGATGAATCGGCGCTCGTCCGGCAAGTGCGGAATCACAAAAAAGACGAACGTTTGATCAACAGTGTCAGATGCGGCGACCCGCTCGAAATCTATACGGATAAAGACGGCGAGGTCATCCTCAAGAAGTATTCCCCGATTGGCGAAATTTCAAATTTTGCGAAGGATTACACGGAGTCGCTGTTCAGGTCGCTGGGGCATATCGCCTGCATCACCGATAAGGATATGATCGTTTCGGCCAGCGGCGTTTCGCGCAAGGAGCTTTGGGAAAAGCCCATCAGCCGCGATTTGGAGCAGGCGATTCAGAGCCGGCAGGTGGTGACGGCTAACCGCGGCAACGGCACGCGGCTCGTGCCCGTCACCAGCGAGGAGGACGCGCAGGCGTATACCGCGCAGGTAATCTGCCCGATTATCGCGGACGGCGAATCTATCGGCGCGGTGGTGCTGCTCTCCCGCGAACCGGCGGCGCGCATGGGCGATACCGAACTTAAGGTCGCCGAAACGACTGCCAGCATCGTCGGGCGGCAGATGGAACAATAACGCATCGAATCGGCAAAAAAGAAGCGGAAGGGGCTTGCCTGTTTCCGCTTTTTGTTGTATCGTTATGGAAAAAGCCTGATTCTGAAGCAGAACGAATCAAGGAGGAAAACGAGCGATGAAATGCCTGACTCCCGGTAAGATTGGAACGATGACGCTCAAGAACCGCGTGATTTTTCCGTCCATGTGTAATTTTTATGGCGACGACGAGGGCAATGTGACCCCGCGGCTGGAAGCGTATGTCCGCGCACGGGCGGAGGGCGGCGCGGCGGCGATTGTCATGCCGGCCAGCCCGTTCGGCAAGCCCGGCCCGGCGCGTCCGGCGCTTTCGGATGACTGCTATGAAGCGGGGTGGAAGCGCCTGCTGGCAATCTGCCATGCGTGCGGCTGCCGCCTGATTGCGCAGATTCACCCGGCGAAGGCGCAGGCCGGGCGCGATCCCGCGCTGATGATGCCGGACGCCATGCCCCGGGAGATGATCGAGGAGATCGTTTCGGGCTATGCGGCGTGCGCGAAGCGGGCGCGTGCGTTCGGGGTGGACGGCGTGGAAATCCACGGCGCGCATGCGCACGAGGTCGCGCAGTTCCTTTCGCCGTATTATAACCACAGGACGGACGAATACGGCGGAAGCCCGGAAAAGCGTGCCAGGCTCGCCTGCGATGTGATCCGTGCCATCAAGCGCGAGGCCGGGGCGGATTATCCCGTGATCTTCCGCATCAGCGCACGGGAGATGATTCCCGGCGGGCGCGAGCTGGAGGAAAGCCTTCGCCTTGCGCCGCTGCTGGAAGCGGCGGGCGCGGACGCGCTGCATGTTTCGGTCGGCATGCCGCTGTCGGAAGGCTATATTTCCGCGCCGATGGATGTGCCGGATGGCTTCAACGTGGAGGCCGCCGCGCAGATGCGCGCCTGCGTGTCCATCCCGGTGATTGCGGTGGATCGCATCAACACGCCGGAACTGGCGGAGCAGGTCATCGCGCAGGGCAAGGCGGATTTCGTCGCCGTGGGTCGCGGGATGCTGGCCGATCCGAATTTTGTGAAGAAAATCGGAACGGGCGAGCCGGTCTGCCTCTGCCTGGGCTGCAATCAGGGCTGCCGCAAGTCGGTCACGAAAAAGGCGATTTACTGCGTGCAGAATCCGTTTACGGGGCGCGAAGCCGAATGGGCGCTCGAGCCGCTGGCCGAAAAGCCGCGCGTGCTAGTGGTCGGCGCGGGCGTTTCGGGGCTGGAAGCCGCAATGGATTTCGCCAAACGCGGCGCGCAGGTCGAGGTATGGGAAGCGCAGGCGCGCGCGGGCGGCTTGATCGAGCTGGCCAAGCTGCCGCCGCACAAGAGCGTGCTGGAACGGCTGATTGCGTATCGGCTGGCGGTGCTCGAGCAGTTGGGCGTGCCGGTGCGTTACGGCAGACGCGCGGATGCGGAGACGGTCGCGGCCTTTGCGCCGCGGCTGGTTGTGCTGGCGACGGGCAGCGGCCCGGCCATACCGCCGATCGAGGGGCTGAACGATCCGCATGTGATGACGGTGGATGAAGCCCTGCCGCGGCTGGATGAAATTCAGGCGAAGCACTGCGCGGTGCTCGGCGGCGGTCTGGCGGGGCTGGAAACGGCGGATGCGCTCTGCGCGCGGGGCGTTCGGGCGGATATCTTCGAGATGGCGGATGCGGTCGGCGCGGGTCTGCCGACGACGCGAAAGGGCTTTGTGATGGATCGCCTGAACGCGGGCGGCTGCACGATGCATACCGGCGCGCGGATTCGACGCGTGGCGTTCCCGACGATCGGTTACGAGCAGAACGGGCAGACGCTGGAAGCCGGGCCGTATGATCTCGTGATTACGGCGCTGGGCCGCAGAAGCGAGCATGCGCTGGCGGACGAACTGCGCGAAACCCACCCGGAAATCGAGTGCGTCTGCGTGGGCGACGCGAACCGCCCGGCGACCGCACTGGAAGCGACGGCCGGCGCGGCGGAACTGGCCGTCCACTGGGAAGGCAAATAAAAGGAAAAATGCGGAAGAAAATGCTTCTCCGATTCGTCTTGTTTTCAGATGGACAAAAGGAGGAGAGCCGATGAAAAGGACGGTATTTTTGCTGACGCTTGTTTTGTGCGCATTTACCGCCTGCGCGCGGGCGGAGACGGTCTATGACCGGGGCGAATTATACGGCGTGATGAGCGTTTATGCGAAGCCCGATTTGCTTTCTGAACACCTGATGACCTATTTCAGCGGAACGCCCGTCGATGTGATGGAGAACGTGGCCGGGCAGGAAGATGAAATCTACGCGCATGTCCGCGTGGCGGGACAGATCGAGGGATATGCGCAAATTTGGGACGGCCACGGAAACGAGACGGTTCTTTTTTCGGAAGAGGCGGCCGAAGTGCCCTGCGGCATTTTGCCGATGCTTGTGGCGAACCCCGGCGGACGGGGAATCGTCAATCTGCGGGATCGGCCGAGCCGAAGCGGGCGGGTTCTTGCGGAAATTCCGAACGGCACGACGGTCGAGGTGATGGGCGTCAAGGAAGACGACATGCATGTGCTGGCGTCGTGGGCGCATGTCCGCGCGGGCGGGCAGACGGGATTTATGCAGTTGGATTTGCTGACCGTGCCGAACACGGAGGCATATTGGCTGGCGATGGTCGGAACATACATGGTTTTGCCGATGCGCTCGTGCAGCCTGAACGATGTACGGCCGTTTGACCCGCCGGAAATCACCGCCGAAGCGCTGGCGCAGGCGCTGGCCGAGCCGAAAAGCAGGGAGCAGGTTCGGCAGTTTTTCGCCTCGCTGGGGATGGAAATCACGGAGGATGAAGCGTATTATCTGGAGACGGGCGAACCCTTTTTGACAGCGCCGAGCAAGCCGGAAATTCAGACGATAGATGCGGATTTAAGCGACGGCAAAGCGCTGGCGCTGGTCAAAACACGGCGCTATTCGTTTTTGCTGGAAACACGCGCAGACGGAAAAACGGTGCTGCTGGATATGCTGACGGAGTTTGACGCCCTGCGCACGGAGCGCATCGGCCGGACGACGTGGCTCGTCGGGCGCATGAGCGGCCCGCTGGACGGCGGGCGCGGCGAATACGGCTGCTGGTATAATCTGGAAACGCGCGGCGCGGATATCCTTTATGCGGAATTCACCGTGGAAAGCTATATGGGCGGTTCGCTTTGCACGGGAACGTGGGCGAGCGAGGACTGCCTGATTTACAGGCTGACAGAGGAAACGCAGACGGAGGGCGAAAGCGTGGCCGTAACGTCTCAAATCACGATTGAGGGGATCAGAGGCCTATATACGGCGAAAGATATTCAGCGTGAATCCGTGTTTGAAAAAACGCTTCGCCGCGAATATGTCTACGATGCGTCGCGCGGGCGTCTTGTCATCGCCGGTGCGCAGTGATACAATGAAAGCTGAAAGACGAAAGAACGGAAATCGGAAGAAGGGGTAAAACATGAACGCGCTGAGCGAAGCGCTGCAGGGCGCGCGGCGCATCGTCTTTTTCGGCGGCGCGGGCGTGTCCGTGCCCAGTGGCATCCCCGATTTTCGCGGCGAAAACGGGCTGTATGCGAAGGAATATGACGGCCTGACGGCGGAAATGCTGCTCAGCCACTCGTTTTTCTGCCTGCATCCGGATATTTTTTACGATTTTTATAAAAAACACATGCTTTATCCGAACGCAAAGCCGAACATCGTGCATGTCAGGCTGGCCGAGATGGAACGGACGGGCAGGGTGACGGCGGTGGTGACGCAGAACATCGACGGGCTGCATAAGAAAGCCGGGAGCCGCAACGTGTTCGAGCTGCACGGCAGCGTGTACGAAAACTTCTGCATGGGCTGCGGCAAACGGTTCGGGCTGGATTTCATCCTGAATTCGTCCGGCGTGCTGCACTGCCCGGACTGCGGCGATATCGTCCGCCCGGAGGTCACGCTGTACGGCGAACCGCCGGATCACTGGTTCATGACGGGCGCATGCCGCGAGATTTCAAACTGCGATACGCTGATCGTCGCGGGCACGAGCCTGTCGGTTGAGCCTGCCGCGTCGTGCCTCGAATATTTTCGGGGAAAGCGACTGATTGTCATCAACAAGGACGAAACCCCGGCGGACGCGCGCGCGACGCTCGTGCTGCACGAGGATATCGCGCAAGCCTTTGAAACGCTGTAAAGGAGTTTTTTCAGATGAGACAAAGCAAAAGACAGGTGACGGACAAGGCGACGATCTGCGCCATGCTGGACGCGCTGGATACAATTCACGTCGCGATGCACGACGAGCCGTTTCCTTACGTTGTGCCGCTGAATTTCGGCTATGAGTGGAACAACAAGCTGGTCTTCTATTTCCACTGCGCGCACGAAGGCTATAAGCTCGACCTGCTGCATAAAAACCCGCATGTCTGCGTGAACGCGTCGAGCTTCGTTTCCTACGCGGGCGCGAGCGTCAAGGGACACCTGCATGACTACCGCTCGGTGACGGCGCGCGGCGTGGCGGAGCGGCTCGAGCCGGATTCGGCGGAATTCATTCACGCGCATGAACAGCTGCTCGAGCACAACCTGCGCGATCAATCGCAGGTGCATACCACGGCGATGAAGTTCATCGAGCTGTGGAAAATCACCTGCGAGGATGTGACGGCCAAGGCGGAAATCACGCCGAAATCCCCGGAAGGCGTGGCCTATGCGCCCGCGAAGGGCGACGGCATGCCGCTGGATGAAAGCCATATTCTGGATATGCAGAAATAAAGAAACGAAACGGATTGGCCGGGGCTGCCGATCCGTTTTTTTGCATGCTTGCTCTGCCTGTTTCAAATATGTTATAATCAAACAAATATCCCGAGAAGAGGGACTGCGAATGAAAAGAAAGCTGCTTTGCGCGCTGCTGCTCTGCCTGCTGCCCGCCCTTGCGCGGGCAGACGCGCCGGATGAGGCCATGCGGCTGGTGGTCTATACCTCCCACAAGGAGGAGGTCTACCAGCCGATCGTCGAGGAGTTTGAGCGGCGCACGGGCGTTTGGGTGCAGGTCATTTCCGGCGGCACGACCGAGCTGCTGGAACGCATCGCCGCGGAGGCGGAAACGCCCGTGGCGGATGTGATGTTCGGCGGCGGCGTGGAATCCCTGCTGGCGTATGAGGATTATTTCGCGCCGTGCGATGCGCCGCGGGACGCGATGCTGGAAAACTGCCGGTTTGAGAACCATCGGTTCGTGGCGTTTTCGCGCCTGCCGCTGGTAATCATCTATAACCCGCGGCTGGTCAGCAGCCCGCCCGCCGGATTTGCGGATATGCTGGACGCGCGCCTGCGCGGGGAGATTGCGTTTGCCAATCCCGGCGTTTCCGGCTCGAGCTTCACCGTGCTGGCGACGCTGATACAGGCGCTTGGCGACGAGGACGCGCTTTCCCGCTTTGCCGATAACGTGCGCGGGCACGAGCTTTCCGGCTCGGGCCGGGTGGTTTCCACCGTGGCGGCGGGCGAAATGCGCGTGGGCGTGACGCTGTATGAGACGGCGAAAAAGCGCATGCTGGCGGGCGAGCACATCGCGGTGATCTGGCCGAAGGAGGGCACGAGCGCCGTGCCGGACGGGGCGGCGATTATCGCGGGCTGCGCGCATGAAGCAAACGCGCAGGCGTTCGTGTCGTTCATCCTCAGCGAGGATGTGCAGCGCCGCGTGGAAACGGAATACGCGCGCGAAAGCGTGCTGACGGCGCTGGACGCATCGGACGGCGCGCCCGCGCTGGAGCTTTGCGATTACGATATCGAGTGGGCGGCGGCGCATCAACGGGAGATTCTGGTGCGCTGGCAGGCGCTCATGGAGGAGGACGCGCCATGAGCGAAAGAAGAAGCATGCGCTTTCAGACGCGCATTTTCCTGACGGTGATCTGCGTAGCGCTCGTGCCGATTATCCTGTGTTTTGCGCTGCTGCTCCCGGTGATGGTTTCCACCAGCGCGAAACGGCAGGAGGAGACGGCGAAGGCACAGCTCGCCGCGTTGACCGATCAACTGACGGAGGCGTTTTCCGGCATGGAGCGGGCGCTTGACGCGCTGGCCGGGGATGGCTGGATCCTTTCGGCGTTGGAGGAAAGCGATACGGCGCACCCACGCGAGGTTTACGCGGCGCTGGTCGGGCAGGCCGCGCGCGTGCCGGAGATGACCCAGCTCATGCTCATCGACGCAGGCGGCGTGTGCCTGTGTGCGTTGCGCGGGCAGGAGGAGGACGCGGCCTTCGACACGGATTGGGGCGTTCTGCGCATGGCCGACGGGAAGGAAATCGTCTTTTTCGGCGAGGCCGGGCGCGTGGCCGCCGTCCGCCGCGTGGGCGCGGGCTATCTGCTGGCGGAAATCAGCGGGGACAGCCTGAGCGAGCTGCTCAGCCGGGGGCTGAACCCGGCCTATGGCGTGATGCTGCTGGGCAGGCAGTGGCGGCTGATCGACGATTCCCGCACGACGGGTTCGGAAAGCCGCCTGCATGAACTGCGCGAGCGCATGCTGGCGGGCGAAGCGCTCAGCGACGGCGATTCCGTGCTGACCTATACGACGCAGACCGAGCCGATCAGCGGGTTCACGCTGCTGCTCAGCCAGCCGCGCGTGTTCACGGGCGAAATGACGCATTTGATGGTGGTCATCGGCGTGGCGCTGGGCGCGGCGAGCCTGCTGCTGTGCCTGTGGGGCGCGCTGGTGCTCAGCCGGCAGGTGACGCGCCCCGTTCGGGAGATGACGGCGGCGATGAAGCGGGTGCAGATGGGCGAACTGAGCGCGCGCGTCGTGCCGCGCGGCGGGGATGAGCTGGGCCAGCTTGCCGTCGGCTTCAACCGGATGGTGGAGGAGTGCGAACTGAACCTCAAGCGTTCGGTGGAGCGGCAGAAAGAGCTGAACGACACGCGCATCCGCATGATGCAGTCCCAGCTCAACCCGCATTTTCTCTATAACACGCTGGATTCGATGAAGTGGATGGGCGTGACCCACGGCGTGCCGCAGGTCGCGACGCTGGCGGAGGATTTGGCGAAGATTCTGCGCGCGAGCATTTCCGGCGACGAGTTTGTGACGCTCGGGCAGGAGCTTGAGCTGCTGGAACGGTATATTGACATTCAGCTCATCCGCTTTGAAGATCGCTTTGCCTGCGAAATCGAGGTGGACGACGCGCTGACGGGCTGCATGGTGCCCAAGCTGGTGCTTCAGCCGATTGTGGAAAACGCGGTGATTCACGGCGTTCGCGACATGGACGACGGCTATATCAAAATCTGGGCAGAGCAGGACGCGGGCGATCTGCGCCTGTTCGTGCAGGATAACGGGCGCGGCATGGAAAAGCCGCAGGATGGCCCGCTGGGCTTCGGCGTATCCGGCAGACCGGGCGAACATCTGGGCCTGTTCAACGTGGACAGCATTCTTCGCCTGCATTTCGGCGACGCCTACGGCCTGAGCGTGCGCTCGAGGCCGGGCGAGGGCTGTCTGGTGATGGTGCGCTTACCAATGAGGAGGGAAAAGACATGATTCGCGTGTTGATGGTGGATGACGAGCCGCTGGTTCGGCGCGGCATTGTTGCGGGCGTCGATTGGGCGGCGCTGGGGTGCGAGGTCGTCGGCGAGGCGCAGAGCGGGGAAGAAGGGCTCGCGCTGGCGCGGAAGCTCAAGCCGGAATTGATTATCACCGATATCCGCATGCCGAAGATGGATGGCATCACGATGATGAACCTGCTGCGCGAGGAGGGCTGCACGGCGCACTGCATCGTGCTGACCGCGCACAGCGATTTTGAGTATGCGCGCGGGGCGCTGCTCTTCGGCGCGGACGACTACCTGCTCAAGCCCTTCCGCGATCAGGAATTGACGCATGCCGTCGCGCGGGTCTGCCGCAAGATGCAGCCCGTGCCCGCCGCGCCTGCGCCTCAGGAAAAAGAGCCGGAGGTCAGCGGTTATGTGCGGCAGGCGATGGATTACATCGCGGCGCACTATGCCGATGAGGAGATCTCCATCGCGGCGATTGCCGAGCACCTGCGCGTCAGCGAGGGGCACCTTTCTCACGTGTTCAAAAAGCAGACGGGCATGACCGTGACCAACTACCTGACCAAGACGCGCATCGACGCGGCCATGCGGATGCTTGCCAACGAGCATGTGAAGGTCTACGAGGCCGCCGCGGCGGTGGGGTACAAGGACGTGACCTATTTCTCCGCGACGTTCAAGAAGCTGACGGGTTTATCGCCGTCGGAGGTGGAGTAAGACGGGGGACGGTTGGGGCTTTGCCCCAAGCCCCACCAGAAACCTGAGGTTTCTGGACTTCCCACTGCATGTCTCGCTTCGCGATACATACATGAATTGATATCCAACGTTTTTCTGATATTTCTGTGCAAAGTTGTCAGAATTACCGGGTGAAATCGCAGAATTGTCCAGTTTCTTTTTGGCGGATTGGTGCGTATTATATAAAGTAACAAAGCGGCACAGAACAAGCCGCGAACCCATCGACACAGAAAGGGAGATACGCACATGAAGAAACTGTTATGCGCCGTCCTCGCGCTCGCGATGATGATGACGGCATGCCTCGCGATGGCTGAGACCGTGGAAGAAGTGATCGCTCAGGCGCAGACCATGACCAACGAAGAGCTGTACGCCAAGGCCATTGAGGAATCCAACGGCAAGACGCTCTACGGCATCGGCAACTCCAGCCGCGGCAAGACCGCCGGCGCGAGCTTCATCGAGATGCTCCAGAAGATCGACCCGAGCTACACCGGCACGATCGAGTGGTCGCAGCCGAAGAACAACTCCATCTTCACCACGCTGAACGCGGACATCAAGAGCGCCAACCACATCTACTCCATGACGCTCATTCAGGATGGCAACCAGATTCAGACCAAGATGCTGGATACCGGCAACCTGCTCAACTTCATCCCGAAGGAGTGGGCCGAGGGCGAAGGCGTGATCGTTGA
>CAKTXH010000085.1 GCA_934630975.1 uncultured Clostridia bacterium
TCACCACCCTTATTTGTTGGCTTTATTATATCATATTTTATCGTTTCGTTCATGGTTTCGATTAAATCAGAGGTTCCCTAGCGCAGTCATACAAATTCCCTCCTGTTCTTCAGCCTCATTATAACGCTTTGCCGAACAGGAGGGAAGTACGCACCTTTTTATAACCGTGCCGTTTACGGAAGATTGTCAATACGCATGGATGTTAATCGTACTCTCCGATCTTCTTTTGATCCCATAAACCGTATTGTTCGCTGTTTTTGAGGGCTGAGAGCATGTTATCCTTCAAATGCGGATAGGTTTTGCACATGGATGCAATCAACTGCTTAATTTCTTCCCGCCTGGAATGGCCGTCCATCGGGCAGGAGTTGTGCACGACGGGCAGTTTCAACTGCCTGACAACATGGATGATATGTTTTTCGGGCACATAGATCATGGGGCGAATAACCGTTATATCTGCGCCGGGCAAAAACATGTTCGGATGAAAGGTATGAAGCCGCCCCTCGAAAATCATCGACATCATCAGGGTTTCAATCGCATCTTCCCGATGATGGCCGAGCGCGACTTTGTTGCAGCCTAATCGTTTGGCCGCGTCATTCAGTGCACCGCGCCGCATTTTGGCGCAAAGCGAACAGGGGTTCGGTTCCTTGCGGACATCAAACACAACCTTCGCGATATCGGTCTGAATCATATCAAATGGGATATCCAACTCTTCGCACCAGCGCACAACCGGCGAAGCATCGAAAGGTTCCATGCCCATATTGAGCATAATCCCGCGAAGCTCAAAACGCTTATGTTCAAATTTGCGATACAGCGAAAGGGCATAGAGCAGCAGCAGGCTGTCCTTTCCGCCGGAAACGCCAACCGCCACGCGGTCGCCTGGCAAAATCATTTCAAAATCTTCATCCGCTCTGCGAATATCGCCCAACACGGTTTTCATTTTTTCGCCGCCTCTCTTTGTTTCCCAAAGTATATCAGCAGGCGGCGAAAACGTCAATGTCTGGGCAATTCCAGCACGAATTCGCTTCCTTCGCCAAGTCTGCTGGTCACGCGGAGAGAGCCTCCGTGCAGCGCCGCAATTTCCCGACAGAGGGAAAGCCCCAGCCCTGTTCCGCGGCGGTCTCGAACGGAATCCACACGATAGAATCGTTCAAAAATATGGGGAAGATCCGCTTCGGAAATGCCGATTCCGTCATCGCGAACAGAAATTCTGACGCTGTTTGGCAGTGCCTGCGCCTTTACCCGAATCTGCCCGCCTTCGCGCCCGCATTTTACAGCATTTTCAACCAGATTGAGGATCATCTGCGTAAAAAGGCTTTGATCCGCAACGACAGTAAAAAACTCGTCCACATCGCAGATAAACGAAATATTTCGGGCCTGAAGTTCCTCGTTTAGCGCTTCCGCAATGCCGTCAATCGTCGCGCGGACTGACAGTTCCTCCAATTCCAGCGATAGACGCCCGGTTTGGGCGCGGGCGATGGAGAGCATTTGACCCATCAGCTTATTCATCCGGCCACATTCCCGCAGAATGACGGAAAGCGCTTCCCGCTGCTCGCCGGTCGTGTTGGAAAGCGCGAGCAGGTTTTCGGCATAAGCCGTGATCACCGCCAACGGCGTTCGAAGCTCATGGGACGCATCCGACGTAAAGCGGCGTTCCCGGCGAAACGCTTCGTCTATGGATTCAATCATTCGGTTGAGCGTATGAATCAACGCGTCAAGCTCGTCGTGCGTCCCCATTTCCGGGATGCGCGCAGAAAAATCGCTGCCGCCTGCCAGCCTCTCGGCGGTTTCCGAAATCGTGTGAATCGGAGCGAGGATTCGGCCGGCAACCACAAAACTGACCGCGCCGGAAAGCAGCATCAGCAGCGGCAGAGCAAACATACCGATTAACCTCAGCAGCGCAAACACCCGTTCATCGCTTTCGCAGGAAACAGCCGCCATCGCGCAGACCGTTTCGTTTCCGACGACAAACGGCCCAGAAGTCATGGCTAAATAGGTCGATTGATCAATCTGCACCCGAACGGGTACGTTCGGTTCGGCTTTTTCCAATTCCGGCAGATTTCCGCCTGAGGTGGAAAGAAGCGCACCATCCTCCAGCCATACGGCATATCGCGCTTCCTCCGAAAGCGGAACTTCGTCTTCGTAAAACGGATATCCGTTTCGGTTTTCCACCTGAACCACAACCTGAGCCAGCGTAAGTTCGACGCTCTGGCGGCGATAAGCGGAAATGACGTGTACAGTCAACGCGTAAATCGCGAAAAAAGCCGCTGCAAAGAGAAGAGAAGCGGCAGCAGCGTTGGCGAGCGTCATTCGGGCGCGCAGCTTTAGTCGTTTCACGGCTTATCCTCCTGATCACTGACGCGATACCCGAAGCCGCGAACCGTATGAATCAGCTTGCTTGGATACGGTCTGTCTATCTTGGCGCGCAGATAGCCGATATACACATCGACCAGATTGGTTTCAAAGCTGCTGTCATAATTCCAAACGTGGTCAAAAATCTGGTCGCGCGTCAACACCTGCCCGCAATTGCGGAGCAGATATTCCAGCAGCGCATATTCCTTGGCTGTCAGGCGGATCTCTTTTCCTGCGCGGGAAACGCTGTGCGTTGTCGTATTCATGGTTAAATCGCCGCAGGTCAGCAGGGGAGATCTGCCCGTTCCGTGCCGCCGAAGCATGGCGCGGATGCGCGCCAGAAGCTCGTCAAAGGAAAACGGCTTCGTTAAATAATCGTCCGCACCGAGATCCAGCCCCGTCACGCGATCCTCGATTGCATCGCGCGCGGTAAGCATCAGCGCTGCGCATTCGCAGCCTTCCCGCCAAAGCGTTGAAAGCAGTTCAAACCCATCCATGCCCGGCAGCATGACGTCCAGAATCAACGCGTCATATTCCGCGCTGCGGGCATACAGCAGGCCGTCCGCTCCGTCCCCGCAGGCATCAACGGCATAGCCTTCCCGCGTTAAACGGCTGATCAGCGCATGCCGCAGCGCGGGATCATCCTCAACAACCAGCAGTCTCATCGTTTCAATACTCCTTGAACGGTATTCTTTCTCATTAAACAGAATATCACCCAAACATGAAAAACAGATGAAAGCCATGTTAAATTTAAAAAAGGTCGAACAGCTTCATGTTTTTCTTAAATTGGGCTGATATACTGTCGCCGTTCCCCGGACGAGGGGAAGGAAACGGAGGCATTTTGATGATGAAATCCCATTCGTTTTTGGCTGCCGGTATTCTTGCGTTCTGCGCCGCTGCCCCGGCTGTTTCGCTTGCGCAGGACTGGCAGACGCCCTGCATTGACGCGCCTTATGATTACAGCTATACGGATGAAACGCGTCAGGTCGTCATTGACCGCTTTCAGGAGAACGGCATTACGTATTTTGTCGCCGATGTGCAAATCAGCGACCCGGAGGATTTACGCGCCGTAATTGCCCGCGAAAACGGAAATGGCGCAACGCAGGCGTTGACCAGCATTGTCGCCGGTCAGGATGCCGTGTTGGCTATCAACGGCGACGACTACGGCACCCATCGGTACGGCACCATCATTCGAAACGGCCAGCCTCTTCGCGCCGCGCAGACCACGCGGAACATGCTGATTGTTGACCAAAACGGCGACTTTTCCCTGCGCATCGACCGAAAGAACGAAAAGCCCAAACAGCTCAGCGCAGATTTGATGGACGCCGGAACGTGGCAGACCTTCGAATTCGGCCCAGCGCTCATTGAAAACGGGGAGAAACTGACATTCAGCCGGGCTTTCGACCTGATTTCCACAAAGTCCTCCCGCCATGAGCCTCGAACCGCCATCGGGCAGATCGATACGCTGCATTATGCCGTCATCGTCGCCGACAGACGGCAGGACGGCTATTCTATCGGTATGACGCTGCCGGAATGTGTCGGCGGGGAAATCCCGGCCACAGTTTTGCAGACTGCACTGTTTGCCCTGCTTGGCATCCTTGCCAAGCGAATGTTAAATTCTCGGGGAAGCGATTGACGAAAGCCGCACTTACTGATACAATAGCAAAGAAAATATTCCGTTGGATTCTGCCAGTCGAGGGAAAAAGCTCCTTTTTCCAATCAGGCGCGAGTGATTCCGAGCAGGCGGAGTCCACTGAAATGGAACCGAATTTTGAGGTGGAAGAAAGCATGAAAACGATTTTTGACATTCTGCGCGGCGTGGTCATCGGTCTGGCCAACATCATTCCCGGCGTCAGCGGCGGCACGATGATGGTTTCTATGGGTATTTATGACACGATCATCGGCTGCATTAACTCCCTGTTCAAGGATTTCAAGCGCTGCATCAAAACGCTCTGGCCGTATGCGCTGGGTATGGTGCTGGGCATCCTCGGTCTGGCCAAGCTGATCACGTTCCTGCTGGAAACGTATCCGCTGCCGACCAACATGGCGTTCATCGGCCTGATTCTCGGCGGTCTACCGATGATTCTCAAAAAGATGAAAGGCGAAAAGAAAGGCGTCGCGGGCGTAATCGCCTTCGTGCTGGCCTTTGCGCTGGTTGTCGGGCTTAAAATCGTCGGCGGCGGCAATGGCGCGGATGCATCCATCACGCTGAGCATCGGCCAGATGATCATCCTGTTCTTCATGGGCGTCATCGCTGCGGCAACGATGGTCATTCCGGGCGTCAGCGGCTCCATGATGCTGATGCTGCTGGGCTATTACAACCCGGTCGTCGGCTCGGTGAGCGG
Source organism: uncultured Clostridia bacterium (assembly GCA_934630975.1). Lineage (GTDB taxonomy): Bacteria > Bacillota > Clostridia > Christensenellales > Aristaeellaceae > Ventricola. The sequence continues at coordinate 4,695 of CAKTXH010000085.1, forward strand.
TTTGGTGGACGCGCTGCTTTCCGGCAATATCGGCGCCATGCTCAGCTGCTGCGGCGTGCTGATTCCGTTCGGCGTCGGCGTTGTGGTCGGCATTTTTGCCGTAGCGAAGCTGATTGAGATTCTGCTGCGTCGTTTCCCCGGCCCGACTTATTGCGCCATCATGGGTCTGGTGACGGCCTCCCCGGTCGCCATTCTGCTGGGGCTGAGCGATGTGGGCGTAACCGCCGTGACGGTGATCGTCTCTATCGTTGCCCTTGCGCTGGGCTGCGTGGCCGCTTACAAACTCGGCGGCGAATAATGGATTGACAAACCCGGGTTTACCTGCTATAATAGAAACGTTTTTTGAATTACATACAGCCTTATTGAGAGCGGCGGAGGGAATAGGCCCGATGAAGCCCGGCAACCGGTTGAATTCGGTGCTAAATCCTACGGCTTTGGCCGGCAGATGAGGTATGGTTGAAATAAAACCGCCTGATTTGCGCAATCGGGCGGTTTTTTCATGCCGCTGAGCAGCTCTCATCAAGCGAGAGGAGAAAACGAATGAAGCGACTGTTTACATCCGAATCCGTTACCGAAGGACATCCCGACAAAATCTGCGACCAAATCAGCGACGCGGTGCTCGACGCTATTCTGGCGCAGGATCCTTATGCCCGCGTGGCCTGCGAAACCTGCACCACGACCGGCATTGTGATGGTGATGGGCGAGGTAACGACCACCGCCGATTATCGCGTGGACGATATCGTTCGCGAGGTTGTCTGCGATATCGGCTATGACCGCGCCAAGTACGGCTTTGACGGCCATACCTGCGCCGTATTGACCGCCATGCACGGTCAAAGCCCGGATATTGCAATGGGCGTTGACGATGCGCTGGAAGGGCGCGGCGTGGGCGATATGGATATCGGCGCGGGCGATCAGGGCATGATGTTCGGCTTTGCCTGCGACGAAACGCCCGAAATGATGCCCATGCCCATCGCTTTGGCGCACCGCATCACGCGCCGTCTTTCCGAAGCGCGCAGAAGCGGCGAGCTGCCGTGGCTGCGCCCGGACGGAAAGAGCCAGGTAACCATTGAATACGACGGAGACAAGCCCGTCCGCGTAGACACGGTCGTCGTTTCCACCCAGCATGCGCCGGAAATCAGCCGTGAGGATCTCTCCGCCGCTATCATCGACAAGGTGATCTGCAAGGCCGTTCCGAGCGAGCTGATGGATGCGAATACCCGTTTCCTGATCAACCCGACCGGGCGATTCACCATCGGCGGGCCGATGGGCGATTCCGGCTTGACGGGCCGCAAGATCATCGTCGATACGTATGGCGGATATGCCCGCCACGGCGGCGGCGCGTTCAGCGGCAAAGACCCGACGAAGGTGGATCGCAGCGCCGCTTATGCCGCGCGTTACATCGCTAAAAACATCGTTGCCGCCGGTTTGGCCAAGCGCTGCGAAATTGAGCTGGCTTATGCCATCGGCGTGGCGCACCCGGTTTCCCTGCTGGTCGATACGCAGGGCACCGGCGTTATCGCCGACGATACGCTGGCAAAAATCGTCGGGGAGCAGTTTGATCTGCGTCCGGCGGGCATCATTGACATGCTGAATCTCCGCCGCCCGATTTATCGCCAGACGGCCGCGTTCGGCCACTTCGGCAGAACGGATATTGATCTGCCGTGGGAACGCGTGGATCGCGCGGAAGCTCTGCGTACGGCCGCCGGAATCTGATTTCTTCACACGCAAAAAGACGTTGGCATTTCGAAAACCAACGTCTTTTTTATATGTTTTCTAACGATTATTCGCGCATAAGTTCTATTTTCTTGATTTCGGCTTCGCTTGGCGTGATATACAGCGTTCTCTGATGCGTATACGTAACGAAACCGGCGGGCGTTCCGCCCGGCTTTTTGATATACCGGCGCAGCGTCGCGTCAATCGGCACTTGCGCGCTGCGAACGCCTTTAGAATAATAGGCCGCAAGCATGGCCGCCTGCATGAGCGTCGTTTCAGGCACATCGCCCTCTGTGTGAATCAGCACGTGCGAACCTGGCATTTTCTGCGCATGCAGCCACGTTTCGTTGCCGCGCGCGCCCATTGTCAGCCGCTCATTTTGCAGCGCGTTTTTGCCGACTTCTATTTCAATTCCGTCGCAGGAGCGGAATTTCATCGGCTGGGACGGCGCTTCTTTTCTCGGTTTTACACGGGACGAAGGCTGGCGCACATGGCCAGAAGCGACAAGCATTTCACGCAGTTCAGACAAACCGCGCGCATCCGTGCATTTACGCAGATCATCCTCCATCTGCTCCAGATATTCAAGCTCCTGTTCAGCTTTTTCCTTCTGCTCAGCCGCAAGCGTCCTTGCGCCGCGCGCCTTTTGATACAGTTTAAAATACCGCTGCGCATTTTGAGCCGGAGAAAGCGAAACGTCCATCGGGATGGAAACCGGCTCGCAGTTCTCGCTGTAATAATTTTCTACGACGGCAACCGGCTCGCCTTTTTGAAGTCGATAGAGGTTTGCCTGAAGCAGCTCGCCGTTCTGCCTGTATTCTTCCATACGCGCCGCGCTTTCCAGCGCCTCATTCTGAATGGCAATTTTCTTTTCGCATCGCTCAATATGATTCTTGAGGGCATGCGCGAGACTGGCGCTTCGCTGATTCAGCCGATCCCGTCGATCTCGTTCGTAAAAATACGCATCCAGCGCGGCGCTCGGATCATCGTACTGCGCCGTGTTCGCCATTGGCAGGTGCATCTGCGGGAAAGGGAATACATCCATCGGTGTGCCCGTATCGTCCTGCATAACCACGCAGGGCGAAAGCGAAGGCATTTCCCGCAGATACGCATACAACGCATTTGCAGCCGCATGCACGTCGATTTCCGTGACAAGCGACGAACCGTCCATCCCGATTCGAGCAGCCGCTTCACGGGCCGCCTGCGGCGAAAAACCGGCAAGGCATGCGCCAATGGCCTTTTCAAGCTTTCCGCCCGCCTGCTCAAGCCTCCCGGCCATTTCGTCCGCAGTAGCCGTCTCCGGGTTCAGCTTGCCTTGCGCAGGCGGATACGCATAGGGCAGGCCGGGCATAACCTGACGCACGCGAGAAATATCCTGCCCAACGTGACGCGCTGCATCGACAATGCGCCCATCCGCAGTGCGCAGAATGATGTTGGAATGTCTGCCCATGATTTCCACAACCAGCGTTCGCGTTACGGGATCTCCCAACTCACTGAGGTTGCTGATATCCATTTCCAAAATGCGGTCACCCTCAATGCGGCGCACCGCCAACACGCGGCCTCCGCAAAGGTATTTTCGAAGCAGCATGCAAAACATAGGCGGCTCCATCGGCCCTGTTTTGGCATGCTCACTCAAATGCACGCGCGCCGCACTGGCCGCGGCGCTGAGCACAAGGCGATGGTTGGCGCCCTGCGCGCGAACCATCAGGTGAATTTCGTCCTTTTCCGGCTGAATCACGCGATCCACGCGGCCATCACGCAGCACTGTATCCAATTGCCGGGCGACAAAGCCCAGCATCACACCATCCATAGGCATAGAGGGGGATTCCTCCTTTGACGGGGTTTTATGTCTTTAGCATGACCGGCCAAGCTGATACATAGGATGCAGCGTGAGAAGGGGCGGCGCGCCAAAGCTTATTCATTATACCATCTTTTGCCCGCAAAGCAAAGAGGGGGACAGCAGGCATGTGCGCGCAGAACGGGTCATAAACTGGGGCGGAAAACAACCGGCAAGGAGTGATGGCTTGTGAAATGGCCGAAAATCAGACTTCGGCGCGAAACAGTCGAACGCACGCTGATCGTATGCTCGGCGGCACTGGTGCTGCTGCTCTCGCTCAAGCGCGGCGGCACAGACAGCGAACCCTACGAAGAACCGCTGGAGGATATTCCGCAGGGAGAAATCAGTGTTTCGGCTCCGCAGGCTGAGGAAACGCGGCAAACCGTTGTCTATTATGAGGATGGAGACGGCTACCTAGTACCCGTACAGCGCGATGTGACGCGGCAGGACGGCATCGCTAAGGCTACGCTGGAGCTGATGGTGCAAAACCCGAGAAACGACATGGACGCCGCACGTCTGGGGCTTGTGCCCGTCGTTCCCGAAGGGACGACGTTCGATCTGGACATTTCCGGCGGACACGCCCGCGTAGACATGAGCGCGCAGGTATTGAATGCGCAGGATAAGCAGCAGGAAGAAAACATGCGCACCGCAATTGTTTGGGCGCTCACGGAATTTGACACCGTAAAGGACGTCAACTTCCTCGTTGACGGCAAATCCCGCGGAACGCTTACGCACGGAACCAACATCGGCGGATCTTATACGCGCGTCGGTCTGAACAGAGAGGAACCCGCTGAAGAAACTTTTGCGGACAGCGACGAAATTCAGGTTTTCTTTCCAGCTCAGGATGGGCGGCTGCTCGTGCCCGTTTCCAGAACAATTTACGGTTCAGATGACGTTGCAACCGCTGTTTTCGAGTTTTTGCGAGGCCCCAAGGCTGACAGCGGGCTTGAAACGCCGCTCGATCAAAGCGTTCAGTTGTTGGGCATCGACGTCAGCGACGGTGTGATCACCATCAATTTCAGCGGCGATTTCACCAAGATTGCTGAACAAAGCGACGGCGGCGTGCAGGCTATGCGCGCCCTGATGATGACCTGCACGCGATACCCCGGGATCAAGAAAGTCAAAATTCTCGTGGATGGAAAACCCTATCAGCTGCCCGTTACCGATGTGCCGACCTTCGCCAATATTGCCAGCGAAGTTGAAAAAAGCTATCCAGAAGTGATGATGATTGAATAGACGAAGAGCCGGGCGCATGGGCGTTTCGGCTCTTTTCTTTACGGCATGATTATGCTATACTGTTTTACATACAAGGATATTTTGTGAGGAGAGCGACATACTATGGAAAATTCAAAAATGCGGCTGATCGTCGCCAGCAACAATAAAAATAAACTGCGCGAATTCCGTGAAATCCTCGGCGAACGATTTGACATTGTTTCCATGCATGAAGCGGGGATTGACGCGGACATCGAAGAAAGCGGAACGACTTTTGAGGAAAATGCGCTTATCAAGGCCAATTACGTGATGAGCGTCTGCCACAGTGCTGCGATTGCCGATGACAGCGGGCTTGAAGTTGACGCATTGAACGGCGCGCCCGGTGTATACAGCGCACGATACTGCGGCCAGCATGGTAACGATGAAGCGAATAACGACCTGCTGCTGCGCAATTTGAAAGACGTTCCCGTGCCGCGAAAGGCTCGTTATGTTGCCGCCATTGCACTGGTTCGCCCAGACCACGCGCCCATTGTATGCCGCGGCACATGCGAAGGTGAGATTCTAAACGAACGCAGAGGAAACGGCGGCTTTGGCTATGACCCGTTGTTTTTGTGTGAAACGGGGGAGACCTTTGCCGAAATTTCGCCGGAAAATAAAAATGCCATCAGTCACAGAAAGCGCGGCATTGAAGCTGTCCTGCATGTGCTGGAGGCGGAACAATGACCCGCGTGGGCGTGTTCTCCGACAGTCACGGAGATCGTGACGCGTTGGAAAGACTGCTTGAAAAAATGGGGCATATCGACGCAGCCTGTTTTCTGGGCGATATTGCATCCGACGCCATGTTTCTAAGGGAAAAGCTGGAGGAGATGCCGAATCAGCCGATTCTGTACGCCGTAAGGGGCAATAATGATTTGGCCTCCATGCTGCCAGATCAACTGTTGATTGAATTGGGCGGCCACAAAATCTGGATGGAACACGGTCATCTGTTTCCGAACCTGATGACACTCGCATTTCGCGCAAAAGACAACGGCGCTGATATCGCACTTTTCGGCCATACACATGAACCGCTGTGTGAATATGCCTATGGAGTGCTTCTGCTCAATCCCGGATCGGCAGGGAATAGATGCCGAGGAGGCGCAGCACGAGCCAGCTTGCTGCTGCTTGACGGGGAAAAGATTCGAACCGAAGATGTTCTTTAAAAAAGATCGCTCAAAAAACAAACAATAGCTGGATTTTTCGAGCAAGGTACGAAAAGTGGCAAGAAAATTCAAAAAAATGTCAAAAAACCTCTTGACAAAAACGGACTGAATCTGTATAATTAGTTCTCGTCAGCGGGAACGCCGCAGCGTCAGAGGACAGCGAAGCCTGCGCCTGTAGCTCAGTCGGATAGAGCAACGGCCTTCTAAGCCGTGGGCCGTGGGTTCGAATCCCTCCAGGCGCGCCATCGTGGTGGGTATAGCT
>CAKTXH010000086.1 GCA_934630975.1 uncultured Clostridia bacterium
ATTTTCATCGCGCCGTTCTTCATCGCCTTTGCGATTTTCCAGCTGATTCCGCTCGCTTCCACCATCTATTACAGCTTTTTTGAGTATTATCGCAGCGGCTTGAAGGTCATCGGCCCCAACTTTACGGGCCTTAGCAACTACGTCAAACTGCTCAGTCTCGATTTGCCCAAATATCTGGGCAACACTATGCTGCTCTGGATTCTCGGCTTTGTGCCGCAGATCATCATCTCGCTGCTGCTGGCCGTCTGGTTTACGGATAACCGCCTGCGCATCCGCTGCCAGCCGTTCTTCAAAACCGTGATCTACATGCCCAACCTGATCATGGCTTCCGCGTTCGCTATGCTCTTCTTCGCCCTCTTCTCGGATAACGGCCCGGTCAACGCCGCGCTGGTTTCCGCGGGCATCTTCAAAGAGCCGTTCCGCTTCCTTTCCAGCGTCGCGGGTACGCGTGGTCTGGTCGCGCTGATGAACTTCCTGATGTGGTTCGGCAACACGACCATCCTGCTGATGGCCGCCGTCATGGGCATCGACCTCAGCCTGTTTGAGGCCGCCGAAATCGACGGCTGCACCCCGAGCCAGATCTTCTGGAAGATCACCATGCCGCTCATCCGCCCCATTCTGGTCTACGTGATGATTACCTCGCTGATCGGCGGCCTTCAGATGTTCGACGTGCCGCAGATTTTGACCAACGGCAAGGGCAGCCCGGATCGCTGCGCCACGACCATGATCATGTACCTCAACAACCACATGTTCAGCAAGAACTATGGCATGGCCGGTGCGGTTTCCGTGATTCTGTTCATCATCTGCGCCGTTCTGTGCGTTGTGATTTACCGCTCGACCAATGAAGACGAAGGGAGGAAAAAGAAATGACTACCCAAGCCGTAAAGGATAAGGGCGCTGAGCACAGCCGGCACGAGCTGCTGGCGCGCCGCATCGTGAGCTATGTCGTGCTGGCGATTCTCTGCTTCCTCTGCCTGTTCTTCTTCTATGTGCTGATCATCAACGCCACGCGCAACCATTACCAGATTCAGCGCGGCTTCTCCTTCCTGCCCGGCAAATCGTTCATGACCAACCTCAAGAACGTGCTGGCGGATGCGAATATTCCGATTCTTTCGGGCATTAAGAACAGCCTGCTCGTCGCGTCCCTCTCTGCGGTGCTCTCGATTTACTTCTCCGCGCTGACGGCCTACGGCTTGCACGCCTACGACTTCAAGCTCAAGAAGCTCGCTTCCGCGTTCATCATCCTCATCATGACGATGCCGACGCAGGTTTCCGCGCTGGGCTTCCTCCGCCTGATGACGAACATGAAGCTCACCGACACCCTGATCCCGCTGTTCCTGCCGAGCATCGCCGCGCCGACGGTGTATTACTTCATGATTTCCTACATGAAGAGCAACCTGCCGATGGAAATCGTCGAGGCCGCGCGCATCGACGGTTCCGGCGAATTCCACACCTTCAACCACGTCGTGCTGCCGATCATGAAACCGGCGCTCGCCGTGCAGGCCATCTTCACCTTCGTGGCCTCGTGGAATAACTACTTCGTCCCGGCTCTGATTTTGACCAGCAATAAGAAAAAGACCCTCCCGATTTTGATTGCCCAGCTTCGCAGCGCGGACTTCCTCAAATTCGATATGGGTCAGGTGTATATGCTGATTGCCATCGCGATCATGCCGGTCATCATCATCTATCTGTTCCTGAGCAAGTTTATCGTCGCGGGCGTTGCCCTCGGCGGCGTGAAGGGCTGACCTCCGCGCCCTCTGCCTCCCTCCTTTGAGGGAGGTTTTTTTATGTCATTTACCGAGTCATTCCGCGTCACAGCTGTACACGTGCGTCTCCTTCACCTCCGAGGTCACGCCGTTGATGAACGCGTCGGCCGTCCAGTGCGCGCCCGCTTCGTCGGTGTAATCGAACATGAGGGATGCAAAGGGGATCCTGCTCCAGTGGCCGTTCGCCTCGCCGTAATCGTAATTCGTGTATATGCTCGTCAACTCCATGCTCAGCGGGCAGCCGTTCTTTTCCCGCAGCGCCAGCCGCGCGTTCCGCTCCGCCTCAGGCAGGTTGATGTCTTCGCTTTCATTCTTAAACCCGCTGAGAAACAGCACGTCCAGCAGTTCGTCGTCAGTCAGCCTGCGATACGGCGTAAGGATGAATTTCCCGTCATACGAGCCGAGAAACGAATTCTTGTCCAGCTCAACCGCCGTCATCGTCTCCGGCACGTCCTCCCGCCGGATGATACCGCGTTGAATCAATCCTTTCAGCCGCGCACGGCGTTCTTCATTATCCCCCTCGCTTGTGCCCATAAAGGTGTGGCCGCGCACGCAGTTTCTTTCGTTCAGCGCGTCCGGGTCGAAAGGCTCGCCCAACTGACGATACGCGTCCAGAATCGCCAGCATCTCTTCATCCGTCAGGCAGTTGCCCGGCAGGAGCAGCAGCACCCGCTCCCCGTCGTATTCCGCCGGGTCGAGCGCATACACGCCGACGCGGACGTTTGTTTTCGCTTCCAGCACGCTCGCGCCGTCGCCGGTTCGCTCCCCCGCCGCGTAAGCCGCCATCAGCTTATCCATGCGCTTGCGCTCGCCCGTGGTCAGGCGGCAGTTGCTCGTCAGGCTTGCGCGGATCTCGTCGTGCATCATCTGCGTCGTGTCCACCTCGGTGTAGGCTTCCTCCAGCATCCAGCCGGTTTCCTCAACCTCCACGCGGCGCATCGGCAGATAGCTGGCCTTCCGCTGCACCTCGACCGTCGGCGCATCCTCGACAACGCCCTCGCGCACCGCCTGCGCGCCCATCGGCAGACAAAGCAGCACCATCAACGCGGCCAAACTCCTCTTTTTCATGCCCAAATCCTTCCTTTCACTGTCCCTTTGACGTTCTTTCGGCGTCTTTTCGGCGTCCTTTCCGTGCCTTTATGCTACCCGATTTCGCGTTGCCGTGTCGTCACAGGGTTGTTTCAAACCTGTAACAAACGCGCGTTCCCTGCCCAATTTCGCTTTCGATGCGGATATTGCCGCGGTGCAGCCGCGCGATTTTCCGGCAGAGCGACAGCCCCAGTCCCGCGCCGCCTGCGCCCCGTGCGCGCGCCTTGTCGGCCTTGTAAAACGGCTCGAACGCCCGCGCGATCTGCTCCCGCGTCATGCCGCAGCCGCAGTCGGTCACGTCGAATCCGTTCGAATAGAGCGTCACACAGACGGGTTCTGCCCCGCCCGCGCGCTGAGCGTTCACCACCAGATTGCGCAGCAGCAGAATCGTCAGCTCCCGCTCGCCGAGGAATTCCGCGCCTTCGCCCGCAAGCCGCACGCCGTCAAAGACGCTCAGCGCCTCCTCGGCCATCGCCCGCGAATCAAACGGCGCAAACGCGGCCTCCTCGTGATCCAGCCGCGTCAGCAAAAGCAGCCGCTCATCCATCGTCGAAAGCCGCGCGGCCTCCCGCGCCATCGTTTCCAGCAGCTCGCCCCGCTGGCTTTCGCTCAATCTGGATTGCTGCAAGAGTCGCGTTCCGCCGAGAATCGCCGTCAGCGGGGTGCGCATCTCGTGCGCCAGCGCGTCGATGAGCGCCTGCCGTTCTTCCGCCTGCGCGCGCAAGGCCGCTTCCCGCTCGCCAATCGCCGCGCTCATGCCGGAAAACGCGCGAATCAGCGTGCCGATTTCGTCGTTTCCGGCAGATGGAAGCGGCGCGCAATATTCGCCGCCCGCCAGCTTTGCCGCCGCGTTTGCCAACTGCGCCAGCGGCCTTGTCACCACGCCGGAGAGCCACGCCGCCAGCGCCCCGGCCAGCGCCATGCCCAGCAGGCCGAGCGCCGCCGCGCCCCGCAGCAGCTCCCCTCTGAGCGCGTAGACGGGCGAAACATCCAGCGCCGCCAGCAGCGTCACCCCGCGCCCCAGCGCGTGCGCGATCAACAGCCGCTCGCTTGGGCGATCCAGCAGCGTGGCGCGTTCCTCTGTGCCCAGCAGCTCGGGCAGCTTTTCCGCCGCCGGGAGCGCTTCCCCGGTGATCGGCTCGCCGTCTTGCAGCAGATAGACCGCCATTTCCGCAGAGCCGTAACGATTCTGCATCACCGAAGCGACATATCGGTCAATGGAACTGAGCGAGGTTTCCACCGTCACCGCCCGGGCAATCGCCGCCTCTTCGCCGAGCGCCCGCGCGCGCTCCCGCTCCATCGTCAGCGCAAAACTCCGGGAGACGACCAGCGCCATTCCCGGCTCGAGCAGCGCCAGCACAAGCGCCACCATGCACAGCGCGACGCGTTTTCTCATGGCCGCCTCTCCTCTCCGCCGCAAAAGCGATAGCCGTATTTATACACCGTCTCGATATATCCCGCGCCGATTTTGCCGCGCAGGCGCTGAATGTGCACATCCACCGTCCGCGTCTCGCCCTGATAGGCATAGCCCCACACGCCCGCCAGCAGCGCCTCCCGGCTGAGCGCCACGTTGCTGCGCCGGATGAGCATCGCCAGCAGGTCAAATTCCAGCGCGGTCAGCGCCATCTCGCGCCCATCCTTGGTCACGCGGCGCGCCGCCAGATCGACCTCGAGCGCGCCGAAGACGAAGCGCGTCTGCGCCTTCTGCCTGCGCCGGAGGATGTTTTCCACGCGCGCCAGCAGCTCTTCCGGCTCGAACGGTTTGAGCATGTAATCCTCTGCGCCCATGCGCAGCCCGCGCACCCGGTCGTTCACCGCCGTTTTCGCCGTCAGAAACAGCACGGGAACCGCCCGCTCGATCATCGTTTCCGCCAGCGAAAAGCCGTCCTCGCCCGGCAGCATGATATCCAGAATCGCCAGATCCGGCGCGCCTTCCTCCAGAATGCGCCGCGCCTGCCCCGCGTCCCCCGCCGCGCGCACGTCGTAACCGACCAGCGACAGCTGCAACAAAACGACCTGCCGAACGGACGCGTCGTCCTCCACCAGCAAAAGCTTTGCCATGCCGCTTCCTCCTCCCTTTGCTCTTATCATACCATATATTTTTTCTTTCTCGTGTAACAAAGTTGTAACGATAGAGAAAAAACGTTTAACGCAAAAAAGGCTCCCTCTCAGAGGGAGCTGTCAGCGAAGCTGACTGAAGGAGTTACCCGAACAGAATCGCCAGCGCTTCGGCCAGCGTCTCCACGCCGTAAACCCGCATGCCTTCCGGCGCGCGGAGGTGCTTTGCGTTTTCGCGCGGGATGACGGCGGTGGTGAAGCCCAGCCGCGCGCACTCGGCCAGCCGCCTTTCCGCCTGCGAAACCGCGCGGATTTCGCCCGCAAGGCCGACTTCGCCGATCACCGCCCAGTCGCCCGGCACACACGCGTCGCGCACGCTGGAAGCCACCGCCGCGCAGAGCGGCAGATCCGCTGCCGGTTCGGAAAGCTCCAAACCGCCCGCGACGTTGATATACACATCCTGATTGAACAGCGACACGCCCGCGCGCTTTTCCAGCACGGCCAGCAGCAGCGCCAGCCGCCCCGCGTCAAAGCCGTTGGTCGTGCGACGCGGCGTGCCGTAGGCGGTTTGAAGCGCCAGCGCCTGCACATCCACCAGCATCGGCCGCGAACCCTCGATGGCGCAATGCACGCACGAGCCGGGCACGTTGCGCGCCCGCGTGGAGAGCAGCAGCTCCGACGGGTTTTCCACCGGCACCATGCCGCGCTCGTGCATCTCAAACAGGCCAAGCTCGTTGACCGAGCCGAAGCGGTTCTTCACCGCGCGCAGGATGCGGTATTCGTGCTGCCGGTCGCCCTCGAAATAGAGCACCACGTCCACCATGTGTTCGAGCACGCGCGGGCCGGCAATCGCGCCCTCCTTGGTCACGTGGCCGACGAGAAACACCGCGCAGCCCGTCGTCTTGGCCATGCGCATCAGCAGGCTGGCGCACTCGCGCACCTGCGAAACGCTGCCGGGCGCGCTGGCCATATCCGGGCGGTACATCGTCTGAATCGAGTCGATGATCATATAATCCGGGGCGATTTCCTCCCAGCGGCGCTCGGCTGCATCCATCGCGTTTTCGCTGAGGATGAGCAGGTTGTCGCTCGTCACGCCCAGCCGCCGCGCGCGCATCTTGATCTGCCGGACGGATTCCTCGCCGGAGATATACAGCACGCGCGCGCCGCCCTGCGCCAGATGCTCGGAGGCTTGCAGCAGCAGCGTCGATTTGCCGATGCCCGGATCGCCGCCCACCAGCATCAGCGAACCTTCCACCACGCCGCCGCCGAGCACGCGATCCAGCTCGCCGATACCCGTCGTCGCGCGGGCGCTCGTCTCCTCCGGGATTTCGGAAAGGCGCATGGCGCTTGCGCCCGTCCCCGGTCTCTGCTTGTTCGCCTTTACGGGGATGGCCGCCTGCTGCGCGGCCTGCGGGGCCTGCTCCTCCAGCGTGTTCCACGCGTTGCAGCCGGGGCATTTGCCCATCCAGCGCGGCGTTTCATAGCCGCATGCGCTGCACACAAACACCGTCTTTTCCTTCGCCATGATGTTCCTCCGTCGATTGTTTTCCCGCTCATTGTATCACACTTGGCCGCGCGTGCAAAGCGCGGCGAAAACTTTTTTCGTTTCGTGCGCTTTTCCCGATTGAATCCGCCCGGCGAATTCGGTATAATAGGGTTACATACCCGAATTTGGCGTAACTTTGCGGCTTCCCGCCGCCTGAACATACACAGGCAATCATACGAAAGAGGGTCGGCCTACGGGCTGCTCGCAGCGATTTTTTGACAGATTTGAGGTTTCCACGATGAACAGACGACCCTCTCAGAGCCGAAACGGCTTCGATTCCTTTTCCCCGCAGCATACGGCGCATTTCAAGGCTGCCCAGCCCGGCGACGAATTCTTCGAGCCGAAGCCGCGCGCGCCGCTGGGCCGGCGGCTGCTGCTGGCGCTGCTGGCGCTGCTGCTTATCGCGCTGGCCGTCAATCTGGCCGTCAATCAGTTTGTGCAGGTCGCGCGCGTCACCGTGCCGATTCGCAGGATGGATTCGGCCTTCGAGGGCTATACCCTGCTGCATATCTCCGATCTCAAGGGCGCGGCATACGGTTCGGGGCAGTCGCTCATCCGTTTCGCGCTGCAAAACGAGGATTTCGACGCGGTGGTGCTCACGGGCGATATGGTCTCCTCCCGGGGCAACGCCCAGCCGCTCTACGAGCTGATCGAGATGCTGCACGAATTGAAGCCGGATGCGCCGATTTACATGATTCCGGGCGACAAAGACCCGCTGCCCGCCTCCATGAGCTATGCCACCGGCGGCAGCCCGTTCGCCCCGTGGGTGCTCGGCGCAAAGCAGCGCGGCGCGCAGCTGCTCAGCGCGCCTGTGCAGATTGAGCGCGGCGGCCACACGCTCTGGCTGACGACCAGCGCGCTTTTAAGTCTGGACATGGATACGATGCAGGGGCAGTTTGAGCGGCAATACCTCGACGCGCTGGCCACCGGCGACGAAAACGCCATCGAACTGACGACCTACAACCTGCAATGGCTGACCGAAACCCGCGACGCGCGCGCGAAGATGACCGACGCGGACGTTTACATCGCGCTGACGCACGTTCCGCCCGCCGATGAAGAGCTGGAGGGCGCGTATTCCGGCAGCCTGCGGGAACGCGTGCATCTGGTGCTCTGCGGCCATTATCAGGGCGGGCTGGTTCGCCTGCCGTTCGTCGGCGCGCTGTTCATCCCCTCGCAGAACCTGCCGCTGTACGGCCTTCTGCCGGGCGAAGAGACGTATTACGGCCTGACGAAAAAAGGAGGGACGTATCTCTACGTCTCCCCCGGCCTCGGCGGCAACGACGGGCTGTATCCCCTGCCGTTCTTCCGCCTGTTCAACCCACCGACGGTTTCGCTCGTTTCGCTGACGACCTCGAGCCTGTAAAAAGACTCAAAAAGGCAAGACCGCCAAGCTCAGAATGAACAGCTTTTCCCGCGCACAGCCGTCATCGGTCAGGACGCGCATTTCCCCCACGCAGGTCAGGCTTCCATCCGCCTCCTCATACATATTCCTGCACGAAATCAAATTGTCGCAGGGGACGCTTTGCAGCAATTCCGTTTCCCCGTCGTCGGACAGATAAAACACATTCAGCCCATCGTCGGCATTTTCCGCAAAATAGTATCCACCCCGTGAGGCGGGACACACGGATAAAACGCTTTGCATATCCGCAAACGTCTTGAAAAAGAGCACATGCCCCTCGAGATCGACATGAACAAAAACCATTGAGGCACATTCGCCGCTCTCCCATTTGTAGCCGTAGATCAAAACCCCTTCGTCCGTCGGCAGCATGCTGTGAATGTTGAAATGATTCAGTTCCGGCAACGGAAGATCGCGGAGAAACCGCCCGCTTTGATCCAGAATCCGAAGATATTGCTTTTCCGGCGCTTCATCCGGCTTTCTGCAATATAGAACGGTTTCACTCTGCCGCAATACGCCCTTTTGAAAAACAATTTCATTTTCAGAGTACATCTCCGGGCTGCAATAGTCCCAGGATATACGGCCGCTTGTGTCAACAAAAGCGCTCCATGCCGCCGCATGAGACGCATCTACGGCGCATGCCCCTGTGACGAGCAAGCCGCGCTCACAGGCATACACGTCATGCGGCAGTCCGGGCAATTTCTCCCTTTGAATGGCCTTGCTTGAGACGTTGTACTTTACGATATAGCCCGTGTTTTCGACGTATTCCGTTTTGTCGATGGATTCCACGACAATCATGCACAGGCCTTCCGGATTTTCCACCGCGCCAAGGATGAACGGCTCGCCCTCCCAAGAAAGCAGGGCTTCGGATTTTAATTCTCCCGCGTCGGAAACACGCAGAATCCAGCCGTCTCTCGTCCCATCCGCCGTGCGCGAGGAAAGAGCGGGTGTGCCCGACGTGCTGTCGGTTTGCGCCAACAACACGACGTCCCCTTCGGAAGTACGACAAACCGAAGAGAGGGATTCATCCCCGTTCCCACCCCAGATGGCCAGCGCAGATGCGCCAAGAGATTCGGCAGCAGCCTGTTTCTCACACCCTGCGCCTGAAAACAGGAACAGGCACAGACAGAGCATCATCATAAAGCGCAGCATTTTATCGCCTCCTCGATGGTATAAAGACGAAACACAGCGGCACTTTCTTCCTCCTGCATCGGAGAAAGATGGGTTTTTGCTCAATAAATAAAGGGCGATTCTCCCACTCAAGGGAAAGAGAATCGCCCTTTTGCATATGGAAAAAAATGGAAATCGTCAACGCGCCGTCCATCTCCGCGCGAATCGCTTAAATTTTCAGCGCACCGCGGGTAATCAGCTTGCCGTTTTCGCGGCTGAACAGCAGGACGTTCTCGCCGGTGAAGGAGAGCCGCACCTTCTGGCCAATCTTATAGGTGATGCCGCCGAAGACCACGCCGGTGAACAGGAATTCGCCGACGCGCACCTTGACGGTCGTTTCCATGCCTGTGGGCATGGCGCTGAAGATTTCGCCCTCGAGCGCGCCGTTTTCGCAGATGCTCACGCACTCCGGGCGAACGCCGAGCACGAAATCCTCATGTGTCAGCGTCACTTCGTCCTCGAATTCATCCTCCTCGACCTTGGCGATGTGGTATTTGAACAGCGAATCGCGGTTGGCCTTTTCCACCGCATGCGTATCGACGTTGGCGGCTTCGGCCTTTTCCTCGCGGGCGAACCACTCGCGCAGGTTCACCGGCTCGCCCGGCGTATAGGTCGCCTTCACGCCGCTCAGCATCGTCAGCTCCACCGTGCCGTCCTGCTTCTGGCTTCCCTTCGCCTCGATAAAGTTGATGGCCGGGTTGCCGACGAAATCCGCGACAAACAGGTTGCTCGGCTTGCCGTAAACGGTCAGCGGCTCGTCGTACTGCTGGAGCACACCGTTTTCCATCAGGCAGATGCGCGTCGCCAGCGTCATGGCCTCCATCTGATCGTGCGTGACGTAAACGAACGTCGAGCCGGTCTGCAAATGCAGGCGCTGAAGCTCGGAACGCATCTCCAAACGGAGCTTCGCGTCGAGGTTGGAGAGCGGCTCGTCCATGAAGAGCACCTTCGGGTTCGGCGCAAGCGTGCGGGCGATGGCCACGCGCTGCTGCTGGCCGCCGGAAAGCTCGCTGGGGTAACGATCCATGAACATGCCGATCTTGACGATGCGGGAAACGCGGCGAACAATCAGGTCGATCTCCTCCACGGTCATCTTACGCACGGTGCGCACCGGCTTGCCGCCCTTCATCAGCGTGTAATCCGTGCTGAGGGTGCAGCCGTTCTTTTCGGCCTTCGCTTTGGCCGCGGCCAGCTTCTCTTCCAGCTTTTTGATTTCCTGCGCGGCGGCGGCCTTCGGGTCGCCCGCTTCGTGCAGCTTCATGCCCATCAGCGTCTTGGCCGTGAACAGGCTGATTTCGTACAGGTCGATCAGGCGGAGATACGCCTTATCCAGATTCAGCTTTTTCTTTTTATCCACGCACTCGTTGATGGCGCGGACGACGTCCTGCGGCTTTTGCAGAATCTCAATCATGCGGGCCGCCGCGCGGGCGTCGAAGTCAATCTCGTCCATCTCCTCCTTGATGTTGGTCAGGCCGAAGGAGATATTCTGGTAGACGGTCATGTTCGGCCAGAGCGCGTAGTTCTGGAACAGGAAGCCGACCTTGCGCTTGTTGGCCGAAACGTTGATGCCCTTCTGGGAATCGAACACCGGCACGCCGTCGATGGTGATGCGGCCGCTGGTCGGCGTTTCCAGACCCGCGATCATGCGCAGCGTGGTCGTTTTGCCGCAGCCGGACGGGCCGAGCAGCGTGACGAACGCGTTATCTTCAATGACCATGCTGAGGTTATC
>CAKTXH010000087.1 GCA_934630975.1 uncultured Clostridia bacterium
GGCGGCTATGACATGCTCCCGAAGCAGAAGGTCGCCCGCGAGGTGCTCACCGACGTGGCCGACGCGATGATCGACTATATCACCACCCACCCGGATATCCGCGTCGATACCCATCGGTATTGCACGGTAATCGGCTGATTTTTTCCAAAACATGCCAGTTTCCTCCTTCCGCGCCGGATGCATCCTAACAGGGACAAACCGACGCGTTGAAGGAGGATTTTTGCATGGAAAAAATCAAAGTGGTTCAATACGGCTGCGGCAAGATGAGCAAATACATTCTGCGCTATCTGCATGAGCACGGCGCGCAGATCGTCGGCGCGATTGACGTGAACCCGGATATCGTCGGCATGGACGTCGGCGATTTCGCGGAACTGGGCATTAAGACCGGCGTGATCATCAGCAACGACGCGGACAGGGTACTCGACGAGTGCGACGCGGACGCGGCCATCGTCACGCTGTTCAGCTTCATCGGCGATATTGGCGACCACGTGGAAAAGTGCGTGAGCCGCGGCATCAACGTCATCACCACCTGCGAAGAGGCGATCTACCCGTGGACGACCTCCGCCGCGCAGATCAACCGCCTCGATGCGCTCGCCAAGGAAACGGGCTGCACCGTCACCGGCAGCGGTATGCAGGATATTTTTTGGATTAACCTGGTCGCCCTCGTCGCGGGCGGCTGTCACAGAATCACTAAAATCAAGGGCGCGTACAGCTATAACGTCGATGAATACGGTCTCGCGCTGGCCAAGGCGCACGGCTGCGACCTCACGCCGGAGGAATTCGAGCGGCAGATTGCGCACCCGGAAACCTTTGAACCCTCCTACGCGTGGAACGCCAGCGAAGCCCTCTGCAATAAGCTTGGCCTGACCATCAAATCCATCGCGCAAAAACACGTGCCGTGCATCATCGACCGCGATATCGAATCCTCCACCCTCGGCAAGGTCATCAAGGCCGGGCGCTGTATCGGCATGAGCGCCGTCGTGACGATTGAAACCATGCAGGGTATCACCATCGAGGAGGAAACCATCGGCAAGGTCTACGGCTCGGGCGACGGCGATCTGTGCGATTGGGTCATTTCCGGCGAGCCGAATACCGAATTCCACGTCGTCAAGCCCGCCACGGTCGAACATACCTGCGCGACGGTCGTCAACCGCCTGCCCAGCCTCATCAATGCCCCGGCCGGGTATGTCACTGCCGACCAGCTCGACCCGGTTCAGTATTTGACGTACCCGATGGAGATGTATTGCTAAAATTCTTGAAAACCGCCGCAGCGCGGCCCGCGATTGAAACGGCTTCAAACCGCAAAACAGGCTTTTCCCGCAGCATCAGGAAAAGCCTGTTTTGTATTCCGTTAAAATTCCTCCAGCGCTTCCATCACCACAACGCCCTCCGGCACATTCCCCGGCGTGATCGAAAGCGTCCGCACGGGCTTTGCGCCCTCCGCGCCCATGATTTCAAGGAACGGCTCCACGCCCGCAATCGGATACGTGCAGTGCTTCGTCTTATAGTGCATCGGAATCACGCACTTCGGGCAGGCCAGTTCAATGATCTCCTTCGCGCCCTTCGCGTCGATGGTATAGAATCCACCGACGGGAATCATCATCACGTCCGCGGTCAGAATCGCCTGCATCACCGGCTCGGCGGGCAGACAGCCCTGATCGCCCATATGCACGACCTTGAGCGTGTCGATATAGAAGATGCGCACGTCGTTGCGCCCGCGCAGCGCGCCGCCCTTGTCATCGTGATACGAGGCGACCGCCTGCGTCGTCACGCCGCAGACCTGCGCGGCCTTCGCATCCCGCACGACCTTGGGCCGGCCGGAAAGCACATCCAGATTGTTGTGGTCGTGGTGTTCGTGGCTGATCGTCACCAGATCCGCCGTCAGCTTCGGTACGCGAATTCCCACGCTGTCGTCATAGGGATCGGTCACAATCACCGTCCCGTTTTCGGCTGTCAGGCGAAAACACGCGTGGCCTATCCATTCCAGTTTCATGGCTGCAACCTCCTTCGCGGGCGTTCCCGCTTCCCCGTTCGCCGCCCGCAAAGGCGCGCGGCCTGTTTCAAACCGGCTCATTCAGCAAGAGCCAAAGACTGACATCATTATAACGCAGGCTTTGGCTCGATTCAATCCGTTTTCTTTTTTAAAAGGCCGTTATACCACTCGGCCAGCAGCGCGCCGGTGCGGAAAAAGCCGCTGTCGTCGCGCGCGCGCAGGCAGGCCGCCGCCCGCGCGCGCAAGGCGGGCAGACCTGCGCGCACATGCGCCTCGTCCTGCCAGAGGAGACGCAGGGTTTCCACAACAAGGAGCAGGCCGTTTTCCGTCAACGGCCGATCCGGGCGGCGCATCAGGTACGCGGCAAACGCCGCCGTCGGCGCGTCGGGCGCGTCCCAATCCACGTCGATGTGCGCGGGCAGTTCCAGCGCGCACAGGGTTTCCGCCGTCGGGTTCAGCAGCAGCAGGCCGCCCCGCTCGCGCGCGTCAAACCCCGCCGTCTCGCAGGCGGCAAGCAGCGCGGGCACGTCGGCGCAGCGTCTCGGCGCGTCGCTGACCAGCAGCGCCTCCTCCCCGGCGGGCAGAAAGCGCACAAACCCGCGCCCGCCCGCCGCGAAAACCGCGTCCCTCGCCCGGCCGCGCAGCGCCGTTACAGCCGCCATGTGAGGGTCATCACCGTGGCCGCCGTGCGCTCGCCGCCGACGAACACGTCGTAATCCAGCCGCATTTCGCCGCCGTTCCCGTTTTCTTCCGTCAGCACCTCGCGGGTATACACCGCCACGGGGATATCGCCGTAGGCCGTGCCGTACAGCCCCGGCGTTTTTTGCCCCGGCTGAAAACGCAGCGCGCCGGTCATCTCGCCCGCGCGACGCATCTGTACGCCGTCCGCCGTCTGCGTCAGGCTGATGCGGGCGCGAACGCCTTCGTCCATCTGCTCGTAAGCGATTTCAAGCCCGTCCGCGCCCGTGCGCAGCGTGCCGCGATGAACGGTCTTGCGCTCGTGGCGCGCGCCGTCCGGCTCGGTCATCACGCTGACCACGCGCAGGCGGATCGGTTTTTCGTCAGTCATTGCCCTTCACCTCGCTCGTTTTCGCGCCGGGAATCACGCCCAGCAGCATAAACAGCGCCGCCGCGCACAGCGCGAACGCGTAGACGGGGCGCAGCAGCGTTTCGCCCGTCGCCGGATAGCAGCAGCCGCCCGCCGTCGCGAAGAGCGCCATGCAGGCGGGCAGGCGCGTCTGCGGCTCGCGCAGAATCGCCGCCAGGCAGAACATGCACAGCGGCAGCCACGCGCCCATCCCCACGCCGGGGCACAAGATCATCGCGCCAAGGCCCAGCGTCAGCGTTTTGCGCAGCGAGGAAGCGGCTCGATCCTGCTTCAAATAAGCGCACAGGCCGATGAACATCGCCAGCGCGGCGAACGTCAGGCCGTGCATCAGCAGCTCGAAATGCGTCTGCGTGTAGACCTCCGGCGCATTGGTGACCGCGTCGATCTCCGGGAACGCGCGAATCAGCGCATATTCCGGCATTTCCTCCATCGCGGCGCGCGGGAACGCGCTCATCAGGTTCGGCACGCCCGTCGCGTATTCCGGCACGGCGAAATTCGCGGCGAACAGGCTGCTCACCGCCCTGCCGACCGATACGCCGCCGAGCACCGCAGGCAGGCAGGCCGCCAGCGCGACCAGCGCGGCCAGCGCCGCATGGCTCGCCTTCGCGCCGCTCTTTGGGAACAGGAGGATAACCAGCGGCAGCGCGTACAGCGCCGCGCCGGAAAGCGCAAACGCCGCGCCATAGAGCAGCATGCCGCCCAGCGGATGCCTTTCATCCAGCAGCATCAGCGCGGCGGCCAGCAGCAGCGCGCCGAGCACGTCAAGCTGCGGGGCGCTGCCCGCGATCAAAAAGCCCTGCGGCAGAATCAGGCAGAGCAGCAGCAGCGCTTCGCTGCGCAGACCCCAGTTTCGAACGTCCGCCGCATGCGCCGCCAGCACGGCCAGCAGCAGAAACGCGCCCATGCACGCAAGCTTGACCATGTACATATCGTAAATCGGCCCGCGCGTAATCAGGTACAGCGCCGTCGTCGCCGGGGCGGAGAGGTTGAGCTGCATGCCGCTTATCGCCGAAAGCCCGGCCGCATCCATCTGCCGGATGAACGGGAGCATCTGCTCGACGAACAGATACGACTTGTGGTTGATGCCCATCAGCAGAATCACAAGCCCGGCGGTCAGCAGCAGCTCGCGCGCCGCCAGCCGCCAGAATCGCTCGTGATACAGCAGCGCCGCCGCCAGCAGCACAACCGTCTGCATCCCCGCGGTCAGGGCGATATAGAGGACGCGGTTTCGCCAGCCGCCGATATCGTTGAGGTTGCTCAGCGGGCCGCTGCCCACATTGTAAAGCGCCAGCAGCAGGGAAAGACCCGCCGCCAGCAGCGCGCCGAGCGGCAGCGCGTGGCGATCCAGCCACGCCGAAAGGGCGTTCAGTTTGGTTTTCACGCCGCCTCGCCTCCCTTCACGGCCCGCGCCGCGCGGTTTCGGCGCATCTTGCCCAGCATATCCCGCGAGACGACGACCAGCGCCGCCAGCATCATCAGTCCCAGAATCCGCATATCCACCGGGCGCTGGCGCGTGATGAAGGGCATGTAGCTCATCACCGAAGCGCTGACCACCAGCAGCGGCATGAACCGCCTGTTCCGATAGCGGGAGGCGTAGAGCACGGAGAGCATATCCGCTAAGAAGAAATAGCGGTCGTGGATTTTCGGCATGACGAACGGCAGGAAAATCGCGAAGAACAGCGCAAAATCCAGCGTCATATCCGGCGTGATCTCCTTCGCATGCGTCAGCCAGTAGACAACGACCAGCAGCGTCAGCAGGATGCAGGCGTAGAGCGCCGCGTTCTGGTACGTCGGCGTGAGCGCCACGTCGATATACGCGCTGGACGTTTCGCTGTCAATCCCGGCCAGATAGCGCATCCACGTGAATTCCTGCCGGTTGGCAAATTCGCGCAGCGGGAAGAACGCATAGAGGTTCGGCGCGTTGTAAAAGAGCCGCTCGTAATACTGCCCCATCGACTGATTGGCGTACACGCTGATGGCGTCTGCAAACGAGCGCCCGGCCAGCAGTGCCGGGAGCATCGTCGCCAGATACGTCAGCGCGAAAACCAGCGCGTGCTTCGGCTTATATTCCCCGTGGATCAGCGCCAGCAGCACGACCGGGAAGAAGAAGATGGTTTGCAGCTTAAACGCAAACGCCAGCGACAGCATCATCGCCGCGCCGACGGGCTTCTTCGTCTTCAGCCAGTACAGGCTCATCACAATCAGGAACACGTACACCGTGTCGCACTGCCCCCAGCACGCGCCGTCAATCAGCGTCGTGGGCAGGGCGCAGACGATCATCATCACCGGCAGGGCAGCCTTTTTCCCGGCGAAATGCCCCGCCGCCTGCATCATCGCCAGCGCGAGGGCGTAATCAAAGATCACCGTAAAGAACTTGATTAGATACAGGTCGTGCAGCGGCGTTTTGGCGATGAGCAGCATCACATACTGGTACAGCAGGTTGTAATCGCCGACGTTTTCGCCCAGCGTGGCGAAGCCGCCGTCGCGGAACGCCTGCACCCAGCCGCTCAGAAAGGCGTTGTAATCCGCCGTCATGTAATCCAGCATGCTGACCCGCGCCAGCATCGTCAGCGCAATCACCGCGCAGCTGAGCAGCAGCGCGCCCCGCCCCGGCTTTTGCAGCCGCGCGACGAGGGCCATCGCACCGCCCGCGACCAACGTAAACAGCGCGGCGAGGCTCAGCGTCTGCCCCCACGTATCCGCATATTCCAGCTGGGCGCGCATATAAGCCGCCAAAACGGCAAACAGAATCAGCGTCATAAAGCCGCAGGTGACAGCCGCGCGCCTGTTCTCTTTCATCCTTTTTCCCCCTTGATCTCAGCTTTTTTCATTATATCATCATTCCCGAAACGGCGCAACCGCCCCCGGCGCGCGCAACTGGCATGGTCAAAAAGTCGCAATCTGGCTCTTTACTGCATGCCAGATTGTGCTATAATGCCTTTATTCCATCAAGGGCGAATGCCCGCAAAAAGAGAGGTTTTTGTTATGGCACATACGACGACCCGTGAGCAGAAGACGCGCATGCTCTGCACCGCCGGCCTGATGGCCGCGCTGGCCTGCGTTTCCAACTTCATCAGCATCGCGACCCCGGCTTCCCGCATCCACATCGGCAACGCGGTCTGCGTGCTCTGCGGCCTGATTCTCGGCCCGGGCTACGGCGCGCTCGCCGCGGGCGTGGGCAACGCGATTTTCGACATCATCGGCGGCTACGGCATGGAGTTCATCATCACCTTCATCAACAAGGGCGCCATCGCGCTGGTGACGGGTCTGATTGCCTACAAGGCCGCCAGCAAGGAAACCCTCGAGGGTAAGGATCACGCACGCGTGATCGTCGGCAGCGTGCTCGGCGCGCTGACCTACACCGCGCTGTACCTGCTCAAATCCTACATCAAGCTGCGTTTCACCACCGCGGACGTTGATCCCGCCGCGATTCAGGTGACGATGCTCTCCAAGGCGACGAGCAGCCTGTTCAACGCCGCGTTCGCATTCGTGGTTGCGCCGATCTTCTTCAACGTGCTGCGCAAACCGCTGCGCCGTCTCGGCCTGTACAGCAAGGATTAAACCCGTTCGCCCCACTTGATCTTCCTGGCCCGCTTCCAAAGCGGGTCTTTTTTGGTGACCGTGAGCGTCTTTTCTTCGCCGTTTTCGCAGACCGGCAGCAGGATGCGCCCCGGCGCAATCTGCGCGTGTCTAAGCAGGCGCGCGCGGCACGGGTTCGCGGGCTTTTCGCGCGTCAGCGCCAGATAGCCAAATTTCTCGTCCTCAAACGGCGCGTCGCCGCCCTTGAGCGCCTTATGCAGCCGCGTGCGCTGAACGCGGACGGCGAAGTGGCACCAGTTATCCCCCGCCATCGGGCAGGTTTCGCTCCCCGCCGGGCAGGGCGCGGCGACGTAAGCGCCAAGCGCGGTCAGATGTTCGCGCGCGGCGCGCAGGTTGGCGAAGCCCTGCGGCGTGCCCGGCTCGATGAGCACAAGCATCTGTTCGCAGGCGTTCCAGAGCTTTTCGGCGACCGGCAGGCGCATGGAAGCCTCCAATTCGCCGAGCATGTAGCCCTCGCAGACGAGCTGCGCGCGGGACAGCGGCTCGCCCGCCGTCAAATCGCAGGCCGCCCACTCGGCGTGTATGCCCCCGGCTTCATCCATCAGCCGCTGGCCGACGGCGCGCATCGCCGCTTCGCGTTCCAGACACACCGCCTTTTTCAGATTCAGCAGCGCGTCCGCCGCGAACGTCACCGCGCCCGTGCCCGCGCCGCAATCCAGCATCGTTTCGGGCGCAAGCCCGGCCGCTTCCAGCGCTTCGGCCAGCGCGGCTTTCGCGGCCTCCACCGTCGCGGGCATGCGGGAGAGGGCGTAGGCCGCCGCTTCGCTTTCGCGCGTCAGCAGGCGCTTGCCCTCGCCCGTTCTGAGGCGGTATGCCTCGCTGATGGCGCGCGCGTCCTTTTCCAGCGCGCCCCGTGTATAATCCGCCGCGACTGTTTCCAGCGCGCTCTGCCAATCCGTCATATTGTCCTCCGTCGCTTTATCTGCTTTTAATCCCGTTTATTGTAAACGATGCACCGCCAAAAAGCAACAAAACGGCGGCTGTCCTTTTGAGGGAAGCCGCCGCTGTTTTTTTACTTTTCAATCGGCCCGACCATCTTTTCCGGTCGGACGATCTGGTCAAACGCTTCCGCGGTCAAAAAGCCGAGTTTCACGGCGGCTTCGCGGAGGGTGATCCCCTCGGCGAAAGCGGTTTTGGCGACCTTCGCGGCGTTTTCATAGCCGATATGCGGGTTGAGCGCGGTAACGAGCATCAGCGAATCGTTCAGATACGCCTGAATCTTTTCGCGGTTGGGCTTGATTCCGCGCGCGCAGCGCAGCTCAAAGGAGCGCATCACGTCGCCCAGCAGCCGGGCGGATTGCAGGAAGTTATAGATGCAGACCGGCATGAACACGTTCAGCTCGAAATTGCCCTGCGAAGCAGCCATGCTCACGGCCACGTCGTTGGCCATCACCTGCACGGCAACCATCGTCACCGCTTCGCACTGGGTCGGGTTGACCTTGCCCGGCATGATGGAACTGCCCGGCTCGTTCTCCGGGATGAGCAGCTCGCCGATGCCGCAGCGCGGGCCGGAGGCCAGCAGGCGCACGTCGTTGGCGATCTTCATCAGATCCGCCGCGAGCGCCTTGAACGCGCCGTGGAGATAGACCAGCTCGTCCTTGCTGGTCAGCGCATGGAATTTATTGGGCGCGGTGACAAAGCGCTTGCCCGTCAGCGCGGAAATTTCCGCCGCGACGGTTTCGCCGAATTCGGGCAGGGCGTTTAAACCCGTGCCGACCGCCGTGCCGCCCAGCGCCAGCTCGCGCACGTCCTCCATCGCCTGGCGGATCATGCGCTCGTCCCGGCGGAGGGAGGCCGCCCAACCGCTGATCTCCTGCCCGAGCGTCAGCGGGGTCGCGTCCTGCAAGTGGGTGCGGCCAACCTTGATCACGTCGGCATACGCTGCGCTGAGACGCTCGAACGTCGCGGCGAGCTGCTCGAGCGCCGGGAGGACGTGATCCTCTGTCGCCGTCAGCGCCGCGATGTGCATCGCCGTCGGGAAGGTGTCGTTGGAGCTTTGGGATTTATTCACGTGGTCGTTCGGGTGCACGAGCTTTTCGCCCAAAATCGCGTTGGCGCGCGCGGCGACGACCTCGTTGACGTTCATGTTGCTCTGCGTGCCGCTGCCCGTCTGCCAGACGACGAGCGGGAATTCCTCGTCCAGCTTGCCCGCCAGAATCTCGTCGCAGGCGGCGGCGATGGCCTCCGCGCGGCGCGCGTCCAGATTGCCGAGCTTGCAGTTGGCCAGCGCCGCGCCTTTTTTCAGCACGGCGAAAGCGTAGATGACCTCCTGCGGAATCTTTTCCGTGCCGATGGGGAAGTTTTCGTGGCTGCGCTGGGTCTGCGCGCCCCAGCAGCGATCCGCCGGAACGCGAACCTCGCCCATCGTATCATGCTCAATGCGGTAATCCATGTCGTTGTTCCTCCGATGCTGATTTGGGGCGGTTTCCGGCGCTTCCCGTCAGCAGACGATATTCAGCAGGCGGCCGGGCACGAAGATGATCTTCTTCACCTGCGCGTCGCCGACAAGCTTCTTGACGGTTTCGTTCTCCAGCAGCTTCTCGCCGTCGTCCTTGCCGAGCGTGGCGGGCACCATGATGCGGCCGCGCACCTTGCCCTTGATCTGCACGGCGATTTCCACCTCGTCCGCGACAAGCTTGGTTTCGTCGTAGGTCGGCCAGCTCTGCTTATAGATCGGCTCGCCGAAGCCGCAGACCTCCCACATTTCCTCCGTCACGTGCGGGGAAACCGGGTTCAGGCACAGCAGCAGGGCGCGCAGTTCGCCGCGCGTCACGCTGCCGCGGGTGTAAAGCTCGTTGACGTAGGACATCATCGCCGCGATGGCGGTGTTGTACTTCATGCGCTCGTAGTCTTCGGAGACCTTCTTGATCATCGCGTTGACCGGCGCTTCCATCTCGTGACGCACGCCCTCGTCCTCGGTCAGCATATCCTGCAAGCGCCAGACGCGCTCGATGAAGCGGCGGCAGCCGCGCGCGCCCTCGGTCGACCACGGAATCGCCTGATCGAACGCGCCCATGAACATCTCGTACATACGGAACGCGTCCGCGCCGATTTCGGCGATGGTGTCATCCGGGTTGATGACGTTGCCGCGGGATTTGCTCATCTTCTCGCCGTTCGCGCCGAGGATCATGCCGTGGCTGGTGCGCTTCTGATAGGCTTCCTTGTTCGGAATCGCGCCGATGTCGTAGAGGAACAGATTCCAGAAGCGGGAATACAGCAGGTGCAGCGTGGTATGCTCCATGCCGCCGTTGTACCAATCCACCGGCATCCAGTATTTCAGCTCGTCCCAACGCGCCAGCGCGGTGTCGCAGTGCGGGTCGGCATAGCGCAGGAAATACCAGGAGGAACCCGCCCACTGGGGCATGGTATCCGTCTCGCGCTTGGCCGGGCCGCCGCAGCACGGGCAGGTGGTGTTCACCCAGCTCTCCATCTTGGAAAGCGGGCTTTCGCCGGAATCGGTCGGCTCGTAGTTGTCAACCTCCGGCAGCAGCACCGGGAGCTGATCCTCCGGCACCGGCACCCAGCCGCACTTTTCGCACTTGACCAGCGGGATCGGCTCGCCCCAGTAGCGCTGGCGG
This sequence comes from uncultured Clostridia bacterium, assembly GCA_934630975.1. GTDB lineage: Bacteria > Bacillota > Clostridia > Christensenellales > Aristaeellaceae > Ventricola. The sequence goes on from CAKTXH010000087.1 coordinate 10,280, forward strand.
GAGAAGACCCAGTCGCGCAGCTTGTAGTTGACCTTGCGCTCGCCGACCTTGTGCTCGACCAGCCAGTCGATGATGGTCTTTTTCGCCTGCGCCACGCTCAGGCCGTCAAGGAAGCCGCTGTTGCAGAGCACGCCGTCCTCCACGTCGGTGTAGGCCGCCTTCTGCACGTCCTCGCCGCCCGCGACAACCTCGATGATCGGCAGGCCGAACTTCTTGGCGAAATCCCAGTCGCGCGTATCGTGCGCCGGAACGGCCATAATCGCGCCCGTGCCGTAGGTCGCCAGCACGTAGTCGGAGATGAACACCGGGATTTCGTGGCCGTT
>CAKTXH010000088.1 GCA_934630975.1 uncultured Clostridia bacterium
AACTCGGTCTTGAAGTCCATCGAGGTGTTGCCCAGCATGTCCTGAATGTACAGGGACTGGGTGCCGAGCATGAAGGTGTAGCCGTCGGCCGGCTGCTTGTAGGTGTATTCCACGCCGTTGACGCCGGAACCGCCTTCCACGTTCACAACCTCAACCGGCACACCCAGAATTTCCTGGAGCAGCGAGGCCATCGGGCGCAGGGTGGAGTCAGCGCCGCCGCCGACGCCCCACGGGCAGACCAGGTCAATCTTGCGCTCGAACTTGAATTCGGCGCTGGCGCAGGCCGCAAGGCCCAGCACCATCACGAGAGCGATAGCGAGACATACGAGCTTCTTCATAGGTTTTACCTCCTTTTATTCCTAAGCCGGTTTTTGTCTCCGGCTCAAGTTTCCTGAATCAAGGCCCCTTAACAGCCTTTGCGAGGTGAAGCGCTCAACGAGACAATCCGTCCAAGGAAACATCCCGAAGTTCTTGCGCTTTTGATGGATTCATGATAATATAAAAAAGTCCATAATGCAAATACCGTTTTTTCTATGAATCCTATAATCTCGGCATTATAGGCCTTGATTTTACTCACTTTTTGGCCGTCCTGCGTTCACACGCCGGTCAATTTCTTTGCAAGAATTAAGATATCTTAACATTTGCGGAGGGATCTTCTTGAATTCTAAACATATCAATTATGTGATGACCGTCCTGACCGAAGGCTCCATCACCGCGGCGAGCAAAAAGCTCTTCGTCTCCCAGCCCGCCCTTTCGCAGACCATCAAGCTCATCGAGCAGGATCTCGGCGCGCCTATTTTTGATCGTTCCACCGATCCCATTTCCCTGACCTACGCCGGTCAGCGCTATGTCGAAGCCGCGCAGGCCATGCTGGATATCGACCGCAACCTGCGCGCGGAAATCGCCGAAACCAAAAAAGAGGTGCATGGCCGCATGCGCGTGGGCATTTCCAGCCAGCGCGGCATCCAGCTCCTGCCCCTGATCATCCCGGAATTCATCAAGCGCTATCCCTTCGTCAAAATCGAACTGCTGGAATACGGAAGCGATACCCTCGAGCGCCTCACCGCCGAAGGCCAGTGCGATCTCGGCCTGATCACCACGACCGCCAAACCAAACCGCCTCAATTATGTGCTCATCGAAAACGAGCAGGTTGTGCTGATGGCCGCGCGCTCCACCGAGCTGGCGCACCGCTTCGAGGACGGCCAGCCCATCGACATCAAGGACGCCATGAACGAGAAATTCGTCTGCATGACCGAGGGCCACAGCGTCCGCACCATTCAGGATCGGCTTTTTGAGCGCTACCACCTCAAGCCCAACGTCATTCTGGAAACCAATAACATGGAAGCGGGCAAACACGTCGCCGCGCGCGCCAACGCCGTCATGCTCATCCCCCATGTCTACGTCGTCAACTCGATGGAGCTGAAATACCGCGTTCAGTGCCAGCCCATCAAAAATAACGACTATGAGCGCCATTTCTTCCTCTGTTACCGCAAGGGCATGTACCTGACCAAGTATATGGAAGATTTCGTCCGCATCGTCTGCGATAAGCTGAATGTGCCGTTCAATATGGCCGGACAGGAAGCGTAAACCCTTCATTTTTCAATACACAAAAGAGGCTCTGCTCACGCAAAGCCCCTTTATTATATGCCTTCTTCCACAATCCGCTTCGCCGCATCCTGCATCAGCCGCTCAACCTTCGGCACATCCGCATGTTCGCTGACAAAGCAGCAGACAATCGGCTCGTTTCCATAGAGAATTCCCACGTCGTGGGTAATGCCGTCGTCCTCGCCGGTCTTATGCGCGACGGGCACGCCCATCGTATGCAGGAAGAACGGAAGCTTGCCGTTCAGGCGCTGATCTTTCAGAATATCGAGCATCTGCGCGCTGGCGCCTGCCGATACAATTTCGCCCCGGTACAGCTTTTCCAGCAGCAGACCCATTTCTCCCGCCGTGATGCTGTTTTCAATGCCCTTTGCGCTGGCCTCGCTGTCAAAAAGCAGGCGGCGCAGCGTCGTTTTTTCGCAGCCGAGCGCCCGAAGCGTCCGATTCACGTTGTCCATGCCGACGCGCCGAATTAAAATGTTCGTCGCGGCGTTGTCGCTGACGATGATCATCAGCCGGGTCAAATCCAGCAGCGTCATTTCAATGCCGGTGTGCATGGCCTTGAGCGTGCCGCAGGAAGGCAGGCGCTCGTCATCCGCCAGCCTGTGCACCTCGTTTAAATCCAGCAGCCCGTCCCGCGCCTGCCGAAAGACCTCGATCATCACCGGGATTTTGATGACGCTCGCCGCCACAACGGGGTGATCCGCCGCATACTCGCGCGTCTCGCCCGTGACCAGATTGCGAAGGTATACGCCCACATCGCCGCTCATCTGTTCCAGCGCGGGGAGGAGCTGATCCCACGCGCCCATCAGTCGCGCCCCAGCAGCGCCGCGCCGATGATTCCGGCGTCCGCGCCAAGCCTCGCGAGCTGGATGCTCGGATAAGGCAGGGTTTTGAAGAACACCAGCGGCTTCACCGCCTCGCGCACCGCGTCCAGCAGGTATTCGCCCGCCATCGACACACCGCCGCCCAGCACGATCACCTCCGGGTCGAGCACATTGAACAGGCTCACAATGCCGTGCGCCAGACCTTTGACATACTCGTCAAACACCCGCTTGGCCGTCTCGTCGCCCTCTTTGGCACAGTCGATGACGATTTTCGCGTTGATCTTCTCCGCGTCGCCGCCGCAGCGCGTGAGAATCGCGCTCTCCGGGTGCTTTTCCACCGCGCGCCTGGCCTCGCGGATGATGGCCGTCGCGGAAGCATAGCGCTCAAAGCAGCCCTTGTTGCCGCAGGTGCAGGGTTCGCCGTCCATCTTGATGATCATGTGGCCGATTTCCGAACCGATGCCGTGCGCGCCGGAATACGGCTTACCACCTATCACGATGCCGCCGCCGACGCCCGTGCCCAGCGTGATGAACACGCTCGACGCCGTGCCTCTGCTCACGCCCGCAATGGATTCGGCGTAGCCCGCCACCGTCGCGTCGTTATCGACGATGACCTTGTTGGGCAGATACTTGTGCATCTCCGCCACAAACGGCACTTCATGCCAGCCGAGATTCGTGCAGAACGGGATGATCCCCGTCTTGGGATCGCAAATGCCCGGCACGCCCACGCCGATGGCCGCGATTTCCGTCATCGCGGCGTTCGCCTTTTTCGCCACGCTTTCGCACAGCGCCGCAATATCGCGGATGATCTCCTGATAGGGGCGCTCTTTCAGGGTCGGCGTCGAGCCTTTGGAAAGGATCTCGCCGTTTTCATTCACAACGCCCGCCTTAATGCCCGTTCCGCCCAAATCCACACCGATATACAGCATAACGTGTCCTCCTCTGTTTTATCCCTTCGCCGCCCGCAGCCGCTTTCCGCGCCGGGACGCGTCCGAAAGGGTTATTCCTGATGGCTGTAATGCTTTTGCAGCCGACGATCCAGCTCGGCCACCGCGTCGTAACCTTCCGCTTTGAGCCGCCAGTTGCGCGCCGCAATTTCCACAATCGTCGCCAGACTCCGGCCGGGGCGCACGGGCAGCTCGATGAGCGGCAGCTCTACGCCCAGAATATCCATCGTCTTTTCCTTGTTGCCCAGGCGGTCGTAATCCTTGCCCTCGCGCCAAAGCTCCAGGTGGATCACCAGATCAATGCGCATGCGCCGCACAATCGCGCCGATGCCGAAAATCTCCTTGATATCCACAATGCCGATGCCGCGCAGCTCCATGAAGTCGCGCACCATCTCCGGCGATTCGCCGAACAGCGCGCGCCCCACGCGGGAGATATCCACCACGTCGTCGGCGACGAGCTGATGGCCGTGCTTGATCAGCTCCAGCGCACATTCGCTCTTGCCCACGCCGCTTTCGCCCGTGATCATCAGCCCCACGCCGAATACATCCAGCAGCACGCCGTGGCAGGTCTGCCTCGGCGCGAGCGCTTCGCTCATAAACGCGATGGCCTTCGCCGAAAAGATGCTCGTCTCTTCGTCCGAGCCATACACGGGCACGCCGTTTTTCTGCGCCTGCGCGAGCAGTTCCGGCGGGCACTGCATGCTTCTGGCGATAATGATGCAGGGGATGTCATACGAAAAATAGCGCTCAAGCCGTTCGCTCAGCACGGCCTCCGGCAGGCTGTCCAGATACGCCATTTCCGTTTTGCCGATGATCTGCGGCCTTTCGTAGGCGAATACGTCAAAATACCCCGCGAATTGCAGACCCGGCCTGCACAGATCGGCCATTGCGATGCAGGGCTGCTTTTCCTTTTCCGCGTGGCTGATGGTTCTCAGCTCCATCGCGCTGGCCAGTTTTTCGGGCGATATGCTCATCATCCGTTTCCTCCTGTCCGTCTTATATCCATTATACCCTATCAGGCGCGGAAAGACCAGCTTATTTTTGCAGCAGCCGCTCGCTTGTCGCGTCCATGCCGATAGCGCCCAGCGGCGCGGTGATCAGAATCGCCAGCACTGCGACGGAGAGCACCAGATTGCCGCAGGGCAGCCCCATCGCCAGCGGCGTCGCGCCGATGGCCGCCTGCACCGTCGCCTTGGGCAGATACGCAATCACGCAGAACAGGCGTTCTTTTTTCGTCAGTTTCGTGCCCGCGACGCAGAGCGCCACGCCGATGGAGCGGATGACCAGCGCCAGCAGAATCAGCAGCACCGCGCCCGCCCCGGCCGCCAGCGTATAACGGATATCGACCGCCGCGCCGACAAGCACGAAAAGCATGACCTCCGCCGCCTGCCACAGCTTGCCGATGCCTGCGGAAATCGCCCGCACATCGCCGCATCGGCGAAGCATAACCGCCATGCCCATCACGCCCAGCAGGCCGGAAAGCGCAACTTTGCCGTCGAGCCAGCCTTCCAGCGCGATCAGCAGGCACCCTGCCGCCAGCGTCAGGATGATGCGCATGGTTTCCGCCGCCTTCGCGCGCTCAAACAGCCGGTGGAGCAGCCAGCCGCAGACCGCGCCGCTGAGCGCGCCGAGCACGATGGAAACCGGCACGGCGGCGAAATCCGCCAGATGCGCACCGCCGCCCTGCGCCATGCGCGTGAAGGTGGAAAACAGCACGATCACATACACGTCGTCGCACGACGCGCCCGCCATGATCATCTGCGGCACGCCCTGTTTGGTGCCGCGCCCTTCTTCCATCAGCCTGACCATACGCGGCACGACGACCGCCGGGGAGACCGCGCCGAGCACCGCGCCCATGACGGCGGCCTCCACGCGCGTAACGCCCAAAATCATCGGCGCGAAGAGCACAACCGCCAGCACCTCAAACGTCGCAGGCACAAACGCCATCATCACCGCCGGGCGGCCGACGCGTTTCAGATCGCCCAAGTCGAGCGACAGCCCCGCGCGCAGCAGAATCAGCATCAGCGCCAGCTTGCGCAGGTCGCCGGAGATGGAAAGAATCGTCGGGTCGAGCAGCCCGAGCGCATACGGCCCGATGAGGATGCCGACCAGCAGCATGCCGATGATGCGCGGCAGCTTCATTTTTTCGAAGACCGCCGCGCCCAGCAGGCCGAAGAGGAACACAAACGCCAACGATGCAAACATAAAAGCCTCCTTGTTATTCAATCAGTTTGTGCCGATTCATTCCTTCAGTCAGCTCCGCTGACAGACCTTCGGCATTCCGCTTGTCTGCCTCCCTCTTTGAGGGACATCTCATCTGTTGCCGTCAGTGACGGAAACAGACAGATGTGATGCCAAAGGTTGGCACGACGAAGTCGTGACGGAAGGAGTAAAAAAAGCTGACGACTCCGCAACAAATCAGCGTTGCAGAAGTCATCAGCTTTCAAAAGCGGTTCAATGTTTTCACATTCGGGAGAACTTCATTCCCGTATGCAGATACTATACACCCTTTGGGGCGGTTTGTAAAGTCATAATCCCACGGCCCGGCACATTTTGAGGATGCGCAGAGCCTTCGCGCTATGCACGGTTTCCATCACCGCGCTGATCTTATCCGCCGCGCTGACCAGCACCGTCTCCCGGTACTTGGGCAGGGCGATGTTCAGCGGGAACATGTGCTTCTGAATCACGTCGCACTCGATTTCGTTCAGCTCAAACTGCTTTTTCGCGTTGCTCAGCGCCTCTTTCGCATGCGTAAAGCCGTGCATCAGCCGCAGGTTGCCCGGGTCGTGCCAGTCATACATGAAGAAATCATGCAGCAGCGCGCCGCGCACCATGCTCCTCCTGTCCACGCTCACGCGCCATTTGTCCGCCAGCCGCAGCGCGATGTAGCAGACCGACAGGCAATGCTCGTAGCGCGAAATCACGCCGTGCTGATGGAACGTGCGCAAAGCCTGCATATCCCGGCTTTCCAGCACATCCCGCCCCAGTTCGCACATCTCGCGGATCGTCGGATCGTTCTGATTCATGTCAAGCGCCAATGGAATCGCCTTCTTTCAACAAAACCGCGCTCAGTTGCTCACGATCGTCAGCAGGTCGGCCAGCACGCTCGGGTGCAGCACCAGCGAAGCGGAGAGCTTCGCGCCCTGCTTGGTCACTTCACTCCTGATCTGCTCAATCTGCGCGTCGGTGAGCTGCGTCAGGTCGATGGCCTGACCGCCCGCGAACTCGATCTCCTCGTAATCTGCCTGCTCGAGCGTCACGTTCATGCCCAGCTTAAACACATCCGTCAGCGCCAGCGAAGCGTCGGCCTGCGTGGCGAACGTATCGCCGTCGGTCGTGGTGCTGCCGTCGATGGCGGCCACAAAGCTGCCGCTGTCCTCGCCGTTATCGCGGTAAATCAGGGCGCAGCTTCCGGTGAACGTCTCCACGTCCGCGCCGCTGTCATCCTGATCGACGACGAAGTGCGACGCGCTGCTCACGCCCAGCCCCATCGTGGTATCGGCCAGCGTATCCTTCAAATCGAGATAGCCGTTCAGGCTGCTGTCCTTTATGCCGCTCACGTCCAGCCCGTTCTTCGCGATCACGTCGCCAATGAGGCGCTTGTCGTTCAGCAGCTGCAACTCGCCGTGGCTGGTGATGGTCGGCTGTTCGTTTTCGTCGTGCTTGACGGAGTAGGTGAACGCGCCCTCGTAAGGCAGCAGAATGGTGAAAATCGGCAGTTCCGCGTCGAAGCCCACCGTCTCGCCGTAGTCGTCATAGCTGACGATCATCTTCAGGAGGTTGCCCGTGGTGTTATCCCAAATCTTGTGGGTATACTTGACCAGCTTCTTGAAGAAGTAGGAAACGTCGTTGTAGGTGCAGAGCGCGCCGTCGTCCGGGATGGAGCGGGACGGCTGCACGAAATCCAGCGCCGGGTCGATCTCCTCATCCGTAAAGATGCTGTCGATCACCTGCCGCGCCTGATAGCGGGTCACGCCGTTTTCGGCCAGCACGTCGGCAATTGCCTGCTGGAACTTACCCTGCGTATCGCAGATCGACGCGGAAATGTTCCAGAACAGCCGGTTGAATCGGTTCGCGTCAATCGTGCCGACCATGCGCTGCGCCACCGCGTCGCGCGTCTCGGTCTCATCCAGATAGGTGTCGTCAAACACGTACAGGTTGCCGGTTTCCATCTGCATGCCGGAAACCCAGCCGAGCAAATGGCTCAGCAGCAGCACGCTCACGTCGGAAGTCGTGATGCGCAGGCGTTCCATCGCCGGGTAGCTGTCAAAATCCGGGTCTTCGGCGGTCTTGCCCGGCACACCGGCCAGCAGCCCGTCAAAGCTCATCGCAGACGCGGCCAGCGTGCCCTCCGGCAGCGCGAGCACGAGCTTGCCGGTCAGGTTGGTCATGATCTGCACAGAGCCGTCCGCGTAGATCAGCGCGTCCGCCGTCAGCAGCGTCACGCCGTCGGTCTCAAACTCCGCATGGACGCGCGCCGTGCCGAAGTCGTCGTAAAACGACATGCGCACCTCGGTCTTGTTCAGCAGCGAAACCGCCGCGTTCAGCTTCTTTTCAAGGCTCGCGTCGCCCAGCTGCTTTGCGATATCGCCCAGCTCAAGCTGAAGGCTCGCGCTGAGGTTGAGCTGGTTGCCCGCGACATAGCTGTCGGAAATCGCGGTCGTCGTCAGCTCGCCCGCCGTATAGCTGCTCTCCGCCAGCGACGCGGCGGGTGAAAGCAGCATGGCGGCGCTCAGGCCGAACGCCAGCACTTTGTTTTTCAGGCTCATAGGTTTCCTCCTTGCGTTTTTCTTACAGGCCGTCCGATATGCTCTTTTTCGTCTGTTCGTCCAGCTGTTGATACAGCCGCCTGCTCAGCAGCCGAACAGCCTCCTCGAGCGTCTGCGGGGCGGCGTCCTGTTCCGCCTGCGCGCCGCTCGTCCTCTCGCCGCCGACGGTCACGTTCATGCTCGCGCCGCCCTGTAAAACCGTATTGCTGTTCATCATCAGCTTGCCGTTCAGCTCATGGGTTAACGTATAGCTGTCCGCCGCGTCCTCCGTTGTCACAATGCGAATCACACTTTTTCCCTCTGTATCAGTTTGATTCAGCCACTGCATGCGTTTGGCCGGTCTGTTGTCCTTCTGCGTCATGTTGACGGAAACGGTAATCTTTTCGTTCAGCTTCTCGCCGTCCGCCGTCCAGTCGTTTTTCTGGCTGACCTTGAGCAGCAGATAAACCTTGTAACCTTCGATTTTGCCGTCGGCCTTGAGCGTCGTGGTCACGCTCGTGCGGCCCTTGCGGTTTTTCTGCTCGATTTCGTCCTGCCGCAGCGCGCTGTAAACCAGCTCGACGACGTTCTTTTCGTCCTTTTGGAAGGTCAGCTCGAAGGTGTCCTTCGGCGCTTTGCCGCCCGGCTGGCGCAGAAAGCCGCTGATCTGCCACGTTTCGCCTTCGAAATCGACCTGCCCGGCGATGTTCAGCTTGGTCAGCCGCTCGCCGTCGTCGCTCATCGTCCGCTTCACGTCAAACACGGAAACCGCCGTCACGCCGAAGGCGATTTCGTCGCCCGGCTGCAAGCCTTCCAGCCACGGCGCGATGGCCGTCAGCGGCACGCGCTCCAAAATCGGCGTGGTTTGCAGCGCTTCGGCCAGCGCGCTCCAATCCGCCTGCGCTTCGCTTGTCAGCGTCTCGTCCGGCGTAGCGATTTCGATGGGATGGCCGTCCACGCAAATCTGTCCGTCCTGCGCCACGTCGGCCTGCATCAGCGTTTCGCCGCCGCGCTCAACCGTCAGGCTGCCCCGCTCGTTGTCGCCCTGCACATGCAGCGTCGTGCCTTCCAGCATCTTTTTGAGCACGGACAGGTTGCGCGCATAAAACGCATCCTCCACGGTCAGCGTTACATCCGCGCTGACCGTCGGGTTTTCCTTCATCTTTTCGCTCACCCGCACGAGGCCGGGCGAGAAGCGGCTGATGCTCGGCAATTCCTGCGCGCTTGCGCAAACCGCCGCGAGCGTCAGGAGCAGCGCCAAAAAAGCGAATATTCTGTATTTCATCTTGTCCTCCTGCCGGAATAGACGGTTAAACGTCCCATTTTCTTCCCGTCGAGCACAAAAAATTATTCGTCGCGTTCCGCCGGTTCGTCCTCCCAAACGGCGACCTCCGCCAGCGCGGCGCTGTCGAGCGTCATCACGCCCGCATCGACGTCCACCCGCTTCACCACGCGCTTGAGCGCCGGGATCATCAATTCCCCGCGCGGCGTATCGAAAACGTAAACGTCGCAGACTGTGTTGGGCTTGAGCACGTCGCGCAGCGTGCCGACCGTCTCGCCGTTTTCATCGACCGCTTTCAGGCCGATCAGCTCGCAGACAAAGTTCTCGTCCTCGCCGAGCTTGATGGCGTGCCTGCGGTCAACGTAAACCTCCGCCCCGCGCAGGGCTTCCGCCGCGTCACGGTCGTTTACGCCTTCCAGCTGCAAAAACGCGAAGCCGTCGTAGCTGCGCCCTTTGAGCACCTTTTTTTCTTCAAGCTTGCCGTTCTTTTTGAGAAAGACGCTTTCCAGACGCGCGTAACGGCTCATGTCCTCCGTCATCGCGCGCAGTTTCACCTCGCCGCGAATCCCCTGCGGGCGCACGATTTCGCCGATTTGCAGATATTCCTGCTGCATCCGCTTTTCCTCCTTAAAACACAACATGCCGCGCATCGCTGCGCGGCATGGTATGGTTTTCTTCGGCCTTGCCTTGCAGCGCTTAGAGAATCTCGACAAAAACGGGCTTCTCGCTGCGCGCGGTTGCCGCCTTGACCACGGAACGGATGGATTTGGCGATGCGGCCCTGTTTGCCGATCACCTTGCCCATATCATCCGGGCCGACGCTCAGCTCGATGATGACGGATTCGGGGTTGTCCACGGTTTTCACCTGAACCTGCTCCGGGTGATCCACCAGCGTCGAGGCGATGTAGCGAACCAATTCTTCCATTTGTCAGGCCTGCCTTTCCGGGCTGCGCCCGATCACGTTGCCCTTAGGCGATGGCGCCGGTCTTCTTGAGCAGCGCGCGGACGGTGTCGGTCGGCTGAGCGCCGTTCTTGATCCACTGCTGAGCCTTCTCAGCGTCGATCTTCAGCTCAACCGGGTTGGAAACCGGGTTGTAGTAGCCCAGCTCGTCGATGAAGCGGCC
>CAKTXH010000089.1 GCA_934630975.1 uncultured Clostridia bacterium
CTGGCGCGGGATTCTGCGGTTCTCGGCAAATAAGGACAAAGGACTCATTCCGTCATGGCGGCATGAGTCTTTTTTTAACATATACCGCTAAAACGGATTCGAGTTTGAGGACAATGCCCCTTGTCACCAATTTCCGAGCGATGCTGCTCGCTAAAAAAGAGAAGCAGGAACACTATCGGAAGCTCTGTGGCAGATCATACTGTAAAGAGTATCTGGATTACATTTTCGTCAATGAGATGGGCGAACGATGGAAGCCAAGCTACTTATCGGACGGATTCAAAAGAATCTTGGAACAGAATGATCTTCGCCGTATTCGCTTTCACGATTTGCGCCACACCTGTGCCAGTCTATTGCTCGCGAACAACGTGCCGATGAAAAAAATTCAGGAATGGCTCGGACACAGCGACTTCTCTACTACGGCAAATATTTACGCTCATCTTGACTATCAATCAAAAATATCTTCGGCAGAAGCAATGCTGACAGGACTGGATATGGGTTGATGTACAACATTCTTCTATCCCAAACAATGAAAAAATCCTGACAAAACCAATTTTGTCAGGATTTCTTTTATATGGCGGAGAGTTAGGGATTCGAACCCTAGGAGGTTTTACCCTCACAGCATTTCGAGTGCTGCACCTTCGACCACTCGGACAACTCTCCACAAAACAAAATCTGTTTCCAGATACTTGTTCATTATAAAGCCAACGGTCGAAGTCTGTCAAGCGAAATGCTTATTTTTTCCAAAAAAGGCGTGCAAGCGTACTTCCGAGCGTCCGATTCGGGTTCAGTTCTTTTTTCCGCCTTCGCTTGCGCTCCGCGTCTCAAAGCAGACGGGGCAGGGACTCAGCAGGCTGTACGGGCTTTGCTCGAGCTGGTTGGCGGAAAACGTCTCCAGCGCCCCGCGGCTGCTTTCGGGGATGGCGGCGCAATCGGAGGCAGCGTGGAAAACCCTGCCGCCGTCCTTTTCCAGGTAGAGGGTTGTGTCCGCGTCAATCATCAGGATGGATTCGTTATGCGTGGCGACGGAATCCGGCACTTGAGAAATCACGATGTCCGCTCCTTCGTCAAGCCCGCCGAAGGGCTTGGATATCTTCACGCCGCGCTTCAGCTCATCCAGCATTTCTTCATAGACGGACATGGTTTCCTCAACCTTTTCCTGCGTCCATGTGAACCAGCCGTCGGTGCCTGTGTAGCCGCGTTCGCCCGTTTGAACCATCTCTTCAAGGTCTTTGCGCGTCTGCGCCATATAGGCTTCAAACTCCTCGACCGTCCACCATTCGACAGGTAAGGATGCGGATTCGGAAGCGGACGTTTCTTCGTTATAAACGGTGTAGCTGTATGCCGAGTCCTCCGCGCTGTCGGCGGAAAGGACAAGCGACCCCTTCGGCATAACGAGTTCGTCTTCCGCCTTAATGACGAAAACTTTTTCGTCCGCAGCCGCAGATACGGCGGAAACCATCGCGAAGCAGGAAGCGGCAACCAGCGAGCTGGCGATCAAACGGGTCAGCGGGGTGTTTTTCTTGACGTTTTTCATGGCGAAAATCCTCTCTTCAATGCCTGTCATACGGAAACAGCTCATCGTCGGCGCGGCGGAACGCGCGGCTTCCATATCCAGCAGGGCGAGCGCATAGGCCCGCTTGGAGGATGTAGCGCGCTGCGCGAGCACGCGTTCGTCGCAGAGCAGTTCCATGTCTCGATTGACGAGGAGGAACAGAAGGAATACCGTCGGATTAAACCAGTGCAGGCAGAGCGCCGCCAAAACCAGCAGCTTGCGCCACGCGTCCAGCGCGCGGATGTGCATCATCTCGTGTTCCAGCACGAAATTCAGCCGGTCCCGATTCATGCTCTTGGGCAGCAGAATCACCGGGCACAGCAAACCGTAGGACAGCGGCGACGCGATGCGGCTGCTCATGCGAATCTGCACGCGCCGCCGGGTCGGATGCGCCTTGAGAAACGCCGCACAGCGCGGGTCGTCATCCGGCAGGGACTGCGCAAACGCGCGCGTGCTGCGGATGTAGGCGGCGACAAAATACAGTGCCAGCCCCAGCGCAACAATCGCCCAGATCACCGGCAAAACGGCGCGAACCGTTTCGAAGAACTGAACCGCGGGTTCAGCCGCTCCGGGGATCGCCTGCGTATAAACCGTATCGGCCGTCATCGTCTCCGTCTGCAAAGACGATTCGCTCGCGGTTTGCAGCGTATAGGCGGCAACTGTTCCGCCGCTGCGCGGCAGACCGCCGGGAATCAGCAGGCGAATCGCCGCGAGATCCCACAGCGCGATATACATGCGCCGGGGCAGGCGGCTGCCGACAAAGCGACGCAGAAGCGCCGTCAGCAGAATCAGCGCGCCCGCGGCGAGGCTGGCGGAAAGAAAGGTGGTCATCATGCATCCCGCTTTCAGTCGTCCATATCGTCGATCATGGCGCGCAGCTTTTGAAGCTGCTCGGCGCTGACGCGCTTCCCGCCGACCAGCGCGGCGAAAAGCTTGTCCGCCGAACCGTCGAACACCTTGTCGATCAGCTCCTGCGTTTCCTCCTCCTGCACCTGCTGTTTGGAAACCAGCGCGCGGCACAGGAAACCCGGTTCGATGCGCTCAATCGCGTTTTTGGCGATGCAGCGCTTGATGAGGGTGTAGGTGGTATTCACGTTCCATCCGACGGATTCGCTCAGGAGGGCGGCAATCTGCCGCGCGGGCAGGTCGCCGTTTGACCAGAGCACATCCATCACTTTCAGCTCGGAATCGAAGAGTTTCATGGGTGTATACACTCCTTTGTACGATCGTGGTCTTATACTACCACAGTCTTATAGCCTTGTCAATACTACTGCGGTAGTATTTCGAAAAAACATTGATTTCCAGCGAAAAATATCTTACACTATAATGGAAAATACAGATGAGAAGGAAAGAATATGCAGCAAATCGGAGTTTTGAAAAATACCGTCGGTAAAGCGCTTGGATTACGGCAAACGGAGGATATTCCCGTATATATAGGCCCTACGAATATTGCGCACATTCAAAATAAGCATCCCAAAGATTACGAAGAATATGGAAAGTACATTTCTGATATCGTTACATCGCCTGATTATGCAGCAATCAATACAAAGGATCAATCTATCGAACTGGTTAAAGAATTTGTTATTGACCGTGAACATGTGAAAGTTGCGGTTCGCGTTTCAGACAATGGCATATATTTTGCAAGATCCCTCTATATTCTCAACGAGAGAAGGGTTGAGAATTTTATTCAGAAAGGAACGTTGAAGTCGATAAAAAACATTGACAATACAAACGAATAAGCTATAATATAGATGAATAAAGATATTCTGACAGAATCTGAGGACGGAACAGGCAGCCGTCACCCAAAGTTAGGAGATGCGGGAATGTCACCCCGCCTATTCTGTCAAATAAAGGAGCACTTGCGCAAGCAGGTGCTCCTTTTCCTTTACGCCATTCCCATTTTTTCGGCGATTTTCTGCCCGAAAGGCGTGCCCGCCACACCGCCGACGCCCGTTTCCCTGAGGGAAACATCCATCTTATCGCCGACTTCGCGCATGGCCAGAATCACCTCGTCCGGCGGCACGGCGGAGCGGATTCCCGCCAGCGCCATATCCGCGCTGGACATGGCGATCATCGCGCCCGCCGCGTTGCGCTTGACGCAGGGCACTTCCACCAGACCCGCAATCGGGTCGCAGACCAGCCCCAGCATGCTCTTGATGGCAATCGCCGCCGCATGGCAAACGGCCTGCGCGTCGCCGCCGCCCAGATAGCACAGCGCCGCCGCGCCCATTGCGCTGGCCGTGCCGATTTCCGCCTGACAGCCGCCCGCCGCGCCCGCGATGGAGGCTTTCGCCGCGACGACCTGACCGATTGCGCCCGCGACATACATCGCGCGCACCATCGCGTCGTCATCCAGCCCCTCGCGCGCCTGATACGGCAGCAGCACCGCGGGCAGAACGCCGCAGCTGCCCGCCGTCGGCGCGGCGACGATGCACTTCATGCAGGCGTTGCTCTCGCCCATTTCCAGCGCCTGCGCGATGACCTGCCCGATGTAATCCCCGCAGATCGTCCTGCCTTTCTGCACATAGGCGCGCATCTTCGCGCCGTCGCCGCCGACCATGCCGCTGGCAGAGCGCAGTTGGGGGTCATATCCGGCTCTGGCGCGGCGGATGGCGGCGTACAGGCCGCGCATCTTTTCAAAGGATTCCGCCTTCGTCACGCCGCGGTCCACGCAGTCGCTTTCGATAATCACGTCGCTGATATCCCGGTTTTCGCTTGCCTGCACAAGCGCCTGAAGCGATTCAATGGCCATACGATCCTCCCTCGTCACTCGTCCCGCTCGGCGTCGATAAACGTCACGCGCGTGATGCCTTCGCTGCGTTCCAGCCACGCGATGCCCTCCGGCGGAACGGCCTTGTCCGTCTCGATGATCATCACGGCGTTTCCGCCCGGATGGTCGCGGTAAAGCTGCATGGTCGCGATGTTCACGCCCTTGTGCGCCAGCATGCTGGTCACTTCGCTGACGTGGCCGGGCTGATCGACGTTCTGCACAATCAGCGTCGGCAGATCGCCGGAGAAGTTGGCGCGCAGGCCGTTCATCTCCACCACCATGATGCGCCCGCCGCCCAGCGACGAGCCGGTCATCGAGAGCGTTTTGCCGCTTGGGCCGATCAGGTCGATGCGCGCGGTGTTCGGGTGTTCGCCGCCCGCGCGGGAGAGCGAGAAAGAAAACGCCATGCCCGCTTCGCGGGCCAGATCAAAGCTTCGGGCGATGCGCTCGTCGTCCGGCTGAAAGCCCAGCAGCCCGGCAATCAGCGCGCGATCCGTGCCGTGGCCGCAGCCGGTTGCGGCAAAAGAGCCGAACAGCGTAATCGCGGCCTCGCGCGGCGTGCCCTCGCCCAGCAGCCTGCGCGCCGTGCGCCCCAGCCGAACCGCGCCCGCCGTGTGCGAGCTGCTCGGCCCGACCATCACCGGGCCGAGAATATCAAACAGATTCATCTTTGTCCGCCCTCCTTTGCGCTTTATGGGTTATGATAACAGAAAACGCGCGGGGATTCAACCGATGCGCGCGGGAAGTTTTGCCCAAAATCGCCGCGAAACAGAATTTCCTCTATGAAAATGGGCGCTGATGCGTTACAATAGAATGTGCTGATCGGGCAAAAAGAATGATTATTCGTTTTTTAATGGGATGTGGAACATGTTTTCTTTACGCAGTCAGGATATACAGAACGTCATCGTTTTCGATTTGGAATGGAACCAGAGCGGGTATAACCCCAACCACCGCATGCCGCACGAGATTATTGAAATCGGCGCGTGCCGCGTGAACCGGGATGGGCAGGTTGTCGCGCGGTTCAGCAAGCTGATCCGTCCGCGGGTGTATAAGCGGCTGGATAAGCATATCAAGCAGGTAACGGGCATCACCGAGCAGGAACTCGCGCAGGGGCGCTCGTTTTCGGATGTCTTCGGCGATTTTATCGCGTGGTGCGGCGAGGACGCGCAGCTTGTGACCTGGGGGCGGGACGATTACCCTGTGCTCAAGCGCAACGCCGCGTTTTTCATGACCCCGATGCCGTTTGAGCCGCCGATTGACGCGCAGTTGGTCTTCGGCTTCTGCTGTCTCGGCGGAGAGCATAAGCAGATGAACCTGCACGCGGCGATGGAGCTGATGAACGTCGAGCTGGATGTGGCGGCGCACCGCGCGGTAAACGACGCGGAATGTACGGCGGCGCTGTTGCCCATTGTGGATCGGGCGGTGGAGACGCTTACGCCCGAGCGGCGCATGCAGCTGGATCACATTTTGGAAAAGGAGAGCCGCATTGCCGCCTCCGCGCTGCGCTCGCTGCCCACGCCGTATATGTTCCAGACGGACGCGCTGGCGGATCAGCGGCTGATGAGCCTGCCCTGCCCCGCCTGCGGCAAACGAACCGCGTTTGATACGCCGTGGTTTGACGGCGGGCGGGAGCGTTATCTGGCGATTTCCGTCTGCCCGCAGCACGGCTTTGTCTACGGGCAGATGCATTTCAAGCGCACGAGCGCCAACACCCTGATCATGCATCAGCGCGCCTATCCCGCCAGCCGGGAGGACGTGGAAGACGTGCGCGAGCGCTATCGGCTCTACCTGCTCACCCCGCCGAAAAAGCGCCACCATCGGCTGAACATGGAAGAGGTCATAGAGAAGGCGGAAAAGGGAAACGTTGGGGCCAGCCCCAAACCCCGCTGAGGGACAAGTCCCTCAGTCTCCCCTCTTTGCTTCGCAATCGTTTGAATCTGCTTAACACAAAAATGCTTCTCTCAAGCAACGGAGAGAAGCATTTTTATAAAACGGGAAATCCAGAAACCTCAGGTTTCTGGTAGGGCTTGGGGCAAAGCCCCAACGTTCCCCTTACAGGCAGAACATGAAGAACCGCAGCACGTCGTAGTACGCATCCGAAGAGAAGCGCACCGTGCGCGGGCCGATCTGCTTCACGCCCGGGTAGAAGCTCGCGCGGCGGGCGCGGTTGTGCTTCACAAACTCGACCTCCACGTCGAAATTGTTCGGCAGAGCGACGGCGAATTTCTCCGGGTGGGCGATGCCGTCCGCAACGGCCAGCTCCGCCTTTTCGCGGATGCGCCGGACGGCCTCCTCCGGGTGGATCGAAATCGAGCCGTTGCCGCAGCCGCGGCTGACCGGCACGGTGTAAATCGCCGGGCAGAGCCGCTTGGCCTGCTCGCATACGCCCAAATCGCCCGTCACCAACAGCACCGGCACGTCGTAGAGCGCCGCGGCGAAGGTGTTGATGACCAGCTCGCTGGCCTGAATTCCGTTGATGCGGATGGACACGTTATCCAGATTCATCGTGTGGCACAGCGGGCTGGCATCCGTGTTGGATGAAGAATGGTAGCCGGTGAAAATCGCGCCCGTAAAGCTCGCGTCAATGCCGGACATCATCGAGTGAATGTCGCTGCCCCAGCCGCGGAAGATGCTCACGCGTTCCGGCAGTTCGGCGGGAATCAGGTTGCGCGCGCTGTCGTGCGCGTCCTTGATGAGCAGATCCTCGCATCCGGCGGCAAACGCGCCTTCGCAGGCGGCAGCAACCTCGCGGGTCATCTGGCGGCGGAAAGGCTCGTAATCCGGCTTGCCCAGCTCGGTTTCATCCCAATGGGCAATGCCGCAAGTGCCTTCGATATCGGCGGAAAGAAAAATTCGGTTCAGCAACGTGCATCATCCTTTCACGCGATAGCAAGCGCAATTTCCATCATCTGGGTGAAGGAAGTCTGGCGCTCCTGCGCGTCGAGCGACTCGCCCGTGCCGAGATGATCCGAAATGGTGCAGATGGCCAGCGCGTTCTTGCCCGCGCGCGCCGCGTTCAGATACAGCGCGGCGGATTCCATTTCCACCGCCAGCACGCCCAGCTTCTTGAGCTTGCCGGACATGCCGGATTCGTCATAGAAGATATCGGAGGAATACAGCGCTCCGACGTTCGGCTCAACGCCCATCTTTCGCGCGGCCTCGACGGCCTGCTCCAGCAGCTTGAACGAGCAGCAGGGCGCGACGTTGCCGTCAAACCCGAACTGGCGGCCAAAATTGGAATTGGTGTAGGCGGTCATGCCCATCACCACGTCGCGCACCTTCACGCTGTCCGCCAGACCGCCCGCCGTGCCGACGCGGATGATGTTCTCCACGCCGTAGAAATTGAACAGCTCGTAGGAGTAAATGCCGATGGAAGGCATGCCCATGCCAGAAGCCATCACGGAGACGCGCTTGCCCTGATACGTGCCGGTGTAGCCCTGCACGCCGCGCGTGTTGTTGACCAGCACGGGGTTCTCCAGATACGTTTCGGCGATAAACTTGCTGCGCAGCGGGTCGCCCGGCATCAGCACGGTGCGGGCAAAGTCGCCCTCTTTCGCGGTGATGTGCGGCGTCGGAATATTCGGATTAGACATATAAACAGCCCCTTTCTGAAATCGTCGTTTGGTGATGCTTCCATTATACCGGGAAAACGTCCAAAAGCCAACTGCAAATCTGAAAACTTCAAAACCCTTCTCTTTTTTTGCAAAACATGGTATACTAACCGCGATGGAAACCGAATCGGAGGAATGTATGCGCATCGACGTTTATGATTTTGACGGCACGATTTACGACGGCGATTCCACGGTGGATTTCACGCTGTTCTGCCTGCGCCGTCACCCGGGTGTGCTGGCGGGGCTGCCGAAATTTATCGGCGTCTCGGCGCTGCTGGCGCTGGGCAAACGCAATCTGACGCAGTTCAAAAGCGTGCTTTTTAGCGAAATGGCCAAGCGGTTCAGCTTGGCAAAGGAAGCCGAACTGTTTTGGCAGGACGAGCGGACGCGCGCCAAGCTGGGCAAATGGTTTTTTGAAACGCCGCGCGACCTGCCGATTGTGATTGCTTCCGCTTCGCCGGCGTTTGAGCTGCAATACGCGGCGAAAATCCTCGGCGTGCCGACGCTCATCGGCACGAAATGCGACGCGAAAACCGGCGTGTTGATCGGCAAAAACTGCAAGGGCGAGGAAAAGCTGCGCCGCATCGAAGAGGCCGTCGGTGCGTTTGAGATTCGCGCGATGTATACCGACGACGCGAAGGCGGACGGCCCGCTGCTCGCCGCCGCGCAGGAAGGGTATATCGTCACCCACGGCGTTCTTACGCCGTTTCAGGGATAAAAAGGAGAGTTTCACATGAAGAAAATGCAGGATATGGGCGGCTTCTTTGTCGCCGCCGTGACGCCGTTTGACGAGCAGGGCAAGTTCAGCGCGCCCGCGCTCCACAAGCTCATGGATAAAACGATTGCCGAAGGCGCGAAGGGCTTTTTGATCGGCGGCAGCAGCGCCGAGTGTCCGCTGCTCACGCACGAGGAGCGCGTGGAAGGCCTGGAGGCCGCCGCGAAGTACGAAAACCGCGAAAAGACGAAGCTTATCGCTTCCGTCGCCGCCATTTCCACCGACGAAGCCGTCGCCTACGCCAAGACCGCCAAAGAGCTGGGCTATGATGCGATGATCTCCACCGTGCCGTATTACTACAAGTTCGGCATGAAGGCCATCAGCGAGTATTATGGCGCGCTGCGCGAGGCCGTCGATCTGCCGCTGTTCCTCTATAACTTCCCGGGCAACACCGGCGTGGAGCTGGATCTTGCGGACGACCACATCCGCGGCATGCTGACCGACGGCACGATTGCCGGCGTGAAGCAGACCAGTCTCAACCTTTACCAGATGGAGCGCATCCACGACCTGAACCCGGAGCTGGTCATCTATGGCGGCTTTGACGAGGTGTACATCGGCGCGCGCATCCTCGGCGCGGACGGCGCAATCGGTTCGACCTTCAACTTCACCCTGCCGCTGTTCAACCAAATCGAGGCGGCGTACAGCGCGCTGGATATCCCGAAGGCGCAGGCTCTCCAGAAGCGCGCGAACAACATCATGCAGGCGCTTGTCTCCTGCTCGCTGTTCCCGTCGATTAAGCACATCCTCAAGACGCAGGGTGTGGATTGCGGCGGCTGCCGTAAGCCGTTCCCGACGCTCACCGAGGCGCAGAAAGCTTATATCGAGCGCGTGGTTAAAGAGAATATGTGAGGAATTTTTTCCCTCAAACTCGAGAGCTGTCAGACCGAAAATCTGGCAGCTCCCTTTTTATAAGGCGGGAAAATTCAAAGGACCATTCAAACACATGAAAAAATCACCCTCCGTGTCTATAACGGAAGGTGATTCTTTGTGGAGCTGATGGCCGGATTCGAACCGGCGACCTCATCCTTACCAATTATATGTTCAGTGGGTATTTTACTCGCTTAGTGGATACTTGCAGTTGATTTTGGGACGACACGGCATCAGATATCCTTTATTTCCAACATAGATGCTGCATATAAGGCATGATAATATCAAACAGACATATTCTGTTCTTTAGGTCTGTTTAGCAGGAATGATTCGATTTTCGAATGCAATTAGCGCAGGATGAACTCTCGATAAAGCCTGTAAAAAAACACCCAATATAAGAGGTGACGCCCTCAACATTGAGTGTTTTCCTGCCTTGAAAGCAGTGCCGCCTTTTTGAATTAGGAAGTAAATTCATCCCTTTGGATATCTGATATCTCAGGTCTGAATAAACTGTAGTGAAAGCAACGCGGGTTTATCCCGCTTTTTTTGTACCATAAACCCTCAAAAGTGGAATATGCCTGCTGCCAGAACCTCAGAATGTCCCATCATCCAAATGCTCTTATTCCAGCAAACACCTTGTTTTTCTAAATATTGGAAAGGATCATTATGGAACACAAAATCATAGCTGTCGCCAATCAGAAAGGCGGCGTTGGAAAAACGACCACTTG
>CAKTXH010000090.1 GCA_934630975.1 uncultured Clostridia bacterium
ATGGGTCTGGCCGAGGATGAGCCGATCGAGGCGAAGATGCTCACCGGGCAGATTGAGAACGCCCAGAAGCGCATCGAGGCGCGCAACTACGAAATCCGTAAGAACGTGCTTCAGTATGACGACGTGATGAACGAGCAGCGCAAGGAGATCTACGAGCAGCGCAAGCAGGTGCTCGAGGGCCGCGATATGCACGAAACCATCGTCAAGATGGCGGACAAGCTCATCGAAGAGGCCGTGGCGACCTACTGCGGCAACGGCGACGATTACACCGATTGGGATCTCGCCGGCCTGACGCAGTATCTGGAGCGCCTGTGCATCCGCATCGGCTTCTTCAAGGCGCATGAGGAGGCCTTCAAGACCGTCGATAAGGAAGAACTGACCGCTAAGCTCAAGCAGGAGGCGCGCGATTTCTACGCCCTGCGCGAGAAGGGCTTCGAGCTGATCCACATCGACACGCGTGAGCTGGAGCGCGTCGTGCTCCTCTCCTGCGTGGATCGCCGCTGGATGGATCACATCGACGCGATGGATCAGCTGCGCGACGGCATCGGCCTGCGCGCCTACGGCAACAAGAACCCCGTCACCGAATACCAGATCGAAGGCTACGACATGTTCGACGAGATGGTGCACTTCATCCGCGAGGACACCGTCCGCCGCATGTATCAGGCGCGCATCAATATCCAGCAGCAGCGCAAGGAGGTCGCCGAGCCGAAGGAGACCAACCTCGAGCAGGCCAACGCGGCAGGCGGCCCTTCCGGCCCGAAGCACGTGCAGAAGCAGGTCGGCCGCAACGATCCCTGCCCCTGCGGAAGCGGCAAGAAGTATAAGAACTGCTGCGGAAAAGATAAGGACTAATCATATCCCCTGTTTGAACCGCCGCGAAGCGTAGTAGGGGTTTGGGGACTTAGTCCCCAAATAGGTCTGGGCGATAGCCCAGCGTAATCCATGAACCAGAATAAAAGGATGTGAATCAACGTGATCGAACTGGATCTTTATCGCCAGCAGATGGCACAAATCCGCGAAAGCATTGTTGAGGCAGGTGAGTCACTTTAACGTCGCCGGCTTGAAGGAGCAGCTGCTCGAGCTGCACGAGACGATGAACGAGCCGGATTTCTGGAACGACCTCAAGCGTTCAACCGAGGTCAGCCGGAAGGTGCGCATCACCGAAAACAAGGTGGAGCATTACGAAAAGCTCTGCCAGCGCGCCGACGATGTGGATACCACGATGGAACTCGCCGAGGAGATGCAGGATACCGACCTGCTGGCCGAGGCGGGCGAGGAAATCAAGAAGCTGCAAAGCGACCTCGAAGAGCTGCGGCTGGAAAGCCTGCTGCGCGGCGACTACGACAGCAATAACTGCTATCTCTCGCTGCACGCGGGCGCGGGCGGAACCGAGGCGCAGGATTGGACGCTCATGCTCTACCGCATGTACACCCGTTACTGTGAGCGCCACGGCTTCACCGTTAAGCTGATTGATATGCTGGATGGCGACGAGGCGGGCCTCAAGTCTGTCACCTTCGAGGTGGACGGCGAGAACGCCTACGGCTTCCTGCGCAGCGAAAAGGGCGTGCACCGCCTGGTGCGCATCAGCCCGTTTGACTCCAACGCGCGCCGCCAGACGAGCTTCTCCTCGCTGGACGTTTCGCCGATTATCGACGACGACGACAACGAGATCGAGATCGACATGAAGGACGTCCGCGTGGATACCTATCATGCCAGCGGCGCGGGCGGACAGAACGTCAACAAGACCAGCTCCGCCGTGCGCATGACGCACTTCCCGACGGGCATCGTCGTCTCCTCTCAGACGAGCCGCGACCAGGTGCATAACCGCGAGAATTGTATGCGCATGCTGCGCGCCAAGCTCGTCGAGCTGCGCGAGCGCGAGCGCGAGGAGAAGATGGCCGACATCAAGGGCGAGATGAAGAAGATCGAATGGGGCAGCCAGATCCGCTCCTACGTCTTCCATCCGTATTCGCTGGTGAAGGATCATCGCACCGGGTATGAGACGAGCAACGTGGACGCCGTGATGGACGGCGAACTGGACGGCTTCATCACCGCGTATCTGCAAATGCAGTAAGCGCGTATTCCTGTCAAACCCAAACGAACCGGGGCGGGCGTTTTCGCCCGCCCTTTCTGATAAGATGGCGTTATGAAAAAACAAAAATGGATCGTCGGCCTGATGGCGGCGCTGTCCGTCATGCTCGCCGCCGTCGGCTCGCTCTGCGGCGCGGTCTACCACGAGGCGATTGACCCGGCGCTTTACGGCGAAAAATCCCGCGCGGCGGTCGCGCAGGCATATGGCATGAATCAGGAGGACGCGGTGACCGCGTATATCGGCATGGACGCGGCGCTTCAGGACGACGCGGCCAAGATCATCGCGCTGTATATGGAGCTGGGCAGCGAGGATACGCTGCTCACGCTCGACGAGCTGAACGACAAAGAGATTTCGCATATGGCGGACGTTCGCAGGCTGATTGCGGCCTGCGGAAAGATGCGCACGCTCTGGATTACGCTGGCGGCGGGGCTGGCCGTGGCGATGGCGTGGGTCGGCGCGGGGCTGGAAAAGCGCCACCGCCCGGTGATCGTCGGCGCGGCCTGCGGGCTGTGCGCGCTGGCGGTTGGCGCGTTCGCGTTCATCGCGCTGATGAACGCAAACGGGTTTGGGGCGATGTTCGTCGGCCTGCACAGGCTGATTTTCACCAACGACAACTGGCTGCTCAACCCGGCGACAGATATGCTGATTCGAATGATGCCGCAGGCGCTGTTTGAAACGGCGCTGACCGACGTGATCGGGCAGTTTGCGCGGGCGTTTGTAATGGCCGTGCTGCTGCTGGCGGCGGCGTATGCCCTCGTTTCCGGCATGGTGAAACGGCAGTTGATACGGACGGAGGAAGAACCATGAACTACGAACAAAGGGCCAAAGCGCAGACCGAACGCCTGATGGCGGACGGCCACGCGACTATTTTGGCGATTGAATCCAGCTGCGACGAAACGGCCGCCGCGGTTGTGCGCGACGGGCGGCAGGTGATTTCCTCCGTGATTTCCTCGCAGATTCCGCTCCACGCGATGTACGGCGGCGTTGTGCCGGAGATTGCGTCGCGCGCGCATGTGGAGAGCGTCGATCCCGTGGTGGATGAGGCGCTCAAAAAGGCGGGCATGACGCTCGCCGACGTGGACGCGGTGGCCGTGACCTACGGCCCGGGGCTGGTCGGCGCGCTGCTCATCGGCGTTTCGGCGGCCAAGGCGCTGGCCTACGCGGCGGACAAGCCGCTCATCCCGGTGAACCACATCGAGGGGCACGTCAGCGCGAACTACGTGGCGCACCCCGATCTGGTGCCGCCGTTCGTGTGTCTGGTGGCCTCCGGCGGGCACAGCCACATCGTCCGCGTGGAGGATTACGGCGTGTATACTCTGCTGGGGCAGACGATGGACGACGCGGCGGGCGAGGCCTTTGACAAGGCGGCGCGCGTGCTCGGCCTGCCGTACCCGGGCGGCCCGCTGCTGGATAAGCTCAGCCGCGAGGGCAACCCGCACGCGCTGAAGCTGCCGCATGTGCAGACCCCGGGGCGCTACGATTACAGCTTCTCCGGCCTGAAAACGGCGCTGATCAACACGGTGCACAAGCTGCGCCAGAACGGGCAGGACGTGCCCGCCGCCGATATCGCCGCGAGCTTCCAGCATGCGGCGGTGGAGCTGCTGAGCGACAAGGCGATGCTGGCCGCCGTCGAGACGGGCGCGAAAACCGTCGCGCTGGCGGGCGGCGTGGCGAGCAACAGCGGCCTGCGCAACACGATGAACGACAAATGCCAGAAAGCGGGCGTCCGGCTGGTGATGCCGCCGCCGATTCTCTGCACGGATAACGCGGCGATGATCGGCAGCGCGGCGTTCTATCGGCTGATGCGCGGAGAAATCGCGGGGCTGGATCTGAACGCCTGCCCGTCGCTGAGATTGGTGTAATCCGCAATAGTCAGAACCACCGGCTACGCCGGTGGTTCTGACTTGGCGAACTGCGGGATTGGTTCGGCTGCGGGAAGGGCGACCTGCGCATTGCGGTCTCCTACGATCTGGCACACAACGCGGCGTTTTTCGCCCGTTGTGCGGGAGACGCTGGATCGGTTGAAGGGGAAATTTGCGTAAAAAAGAGGAGGCCTCCGCCTGGGAATCCTCCTTTTTCGGATTTTATACCACTTTTTTCAGCCCCGGAATATGGCTCAACGCCACCGAAACCGCGAGCGACACGGCGAACACCAGCAGCGACACGCCGAGGATGCAGAGAAGCAGCGCCCCGGCAGAGACGGGATAGACGATATTCAGCCGTTCCAGCACGAGGGGATGGATCAGGTACACGCCGAGGGTGCACTTGGAAACCGCGAGCAGTGCGCGCTGTGCCTTTGCGCCGGGATTCAGCCGCAGATTCTGGAAAAAGACGAAGAGCGCCGCCGTCATCACCAACACGCTCAGCGAGGCGTTGGAGGTGAAGACGGAACTGGTGGCCTGTAAAACGCCGGAATGCCAGCACGTCAGCAGAATCGTCGCGGCGCAGGCGAGCACGCCCGCCGCGTACAGCAGGCGGCGCGCCGCCTTGGGGAGCGGATAGGCCAGCAGGTAGTAACCCAGCACGAAGTCATACAGCGCGGTCAGGCCGCGGTACGGGTTCGTCTGCGCATAAGCGGATTGCAGGGATTGGATGACGTCCTGATGCGGCCCGTCAAACAGCAGCGCGAAATTCAGCGCGCGGCCGATTAGAAAGGTGAAGACGAAGCCGAAGAGCAGAAAATACTCGGTTGCCTTTTTCGATTCGGTGATTCTGCGCAGCAGCGGCACGATGGCGTACAGGCTGACGAGCGTAAAGACGAACCACATGTGATAATGGCCGCGGAACAGCTCGTTGAGGAACGTCCACTTGCCCTTGCCGCGCAGCGCGCAGTACGTGAGCGCGTAAACCGCCGACCAGAACGCAAAGGCGATCGCCAGACGCGCGATGTTTTTTCGGTACAGCGTTCGGGTGCTCAGTTCCTTTTTGGGGGAGAGCAGGAATGCGCCGCTGAGCATGAAGAACGCCGAGACATTCCAGCAGCACAGGCCGGTGACGGCGTTCATCACGGCCCACGGCGCGGAGGTCACGTCAACCTCGAGGTGCGCCTGCGGGTTGACGTGCAGCATGACGACCGTGAACGCGGCCAGGATGCGAAGTAAATCGAGGCCCCAGTTTCTTTCGGCGGTTTTGTTTTCCATAAGGCAGGCTCTCTTTCCTCAAATTTTATTTTGCGGCTGACGGTCAGCCGACGGAATCCTGAATCGGCACATAGAGCGCCGGGTCGGGCGTGGGGGTGAAGGTCGGGAGCGGGGTGGGCGACGGCTCGGGCGTGAGCGTCGGCGCTTCCGTCGGGGCGGGCGTGTCGGGCGCGGGCGTTTCCTCGATAACGGGCGCGGCGGTCTGCCCGACGGCGGCGGAGAAGAGCAGCGCCTGCGTCTGCTTGCCCGCCGCGCCGTCCACGGTCAGGCCGTGATCGCGCTGGAAATCCTTGACGGCCTGAATCGTGCCGCCGTAATAGCCGCCGGTGATCGAGCCGTGGTAATAACCCAGTTCGGTCAGCCGCATCTGCACCATATAAACATCCTCGCCCGTCTTGCCGCGGGACAGCGTGCGGTATTTTGTCGGCCAGTTTTCCGGGGTGTACGCCGGCGTGGCCGTCGGGGAAGGCAGCGGGTTTTCGCGCAGGGTGGAGGTATTGAGCGTGGGCTTGAGCGTCATCGTGTATTCCGGGTCGTACTCGCCTTCGTAGACGGTGATGATCGTGCCCTCCTTGCAGTTGTCGTAAATCCATTTCGCGTCGGAGACGAGCAGGCGGACGCAGCCATGCGACGCGGGCGTACCCAACGCCTCGAAGGATTTGACGGAGAGGGTGGTTTCATCCGGCTCGGCGTAGAGCACGGAATGGAACGCGTTGGCGGAGTCGATGCGCGTCAAATACTGCGCGTGGGAGCCCCACGTCGGGAAATAGCCCCAGCGGGCGCGCTTTTTCGGCATGATGGTCGTGCCGCAGGGCGTTGGATATTTGCTCGTGCCGGTGGAGCAGATCATTTCGCGCACGAGCACGGTGTATTGGCCGTTTTCATCGTAGGTATAAGCGCGGGTGATCTGGTTGGTGACGTCCACCGTCAGGGTATACTTGGTCGGTTCGGGCGTGGGCGACGGGCGCGGCGTGGCGTCGGCGGGCACGGCGGCGGAGGAAAAGAGCATCTCCTGCGTCTCGCGCCCCGCGATGCCGTCGGCGCTCAGGCCGTTATGGGTCTGAAACGCCTTGACGGCGGCTTTCGTGACCTTGTAATAGCCGCCGGAGACCTTGGCGTTATAAAAGCCCAGCTCGGCCAGACGGGCTTGAAGCTGCGCGACCAGCTCGCCGGAGTCGCCGTATTTGACCGTCTTTTTGAAGGCGAAATCGTCTGCCGGTTCGGCTTCGGCGGTCGGCGCGGGCGTTTCGGCAAACGCGGGCGACGGCGTGGGCACAAAGAAGCTTTCGTCGAGTTCTTCTTCGGCCTCCTCGCCGGGGGAGACAAACTGAACGTTGCCGTCGTCGCCCAAAACGACCTGCCCCGCGTCATCCTCCCAGAGGATTTTTTCGCACAGGCCGCAGGCGGGGACGAGCAGGAACAGACAGAGCAAAAGCGCGAAATGTTTCATGAAAGCCTCCGAGAGATGGTGTCCGTTTCATCATAGCACAAGCGCGAAACAAAAACAACCGGGGCCGCCTTTCCGATTGGGGAAAAGCGGCCCCGGTCATATCAAAGGAGAATAGGGAACTTATGGGAAACTGCGCTTAGTTATTGGCGGTCGTATCCACTTCGGTCGGCTGCGGCACGACCAGATCCAGCGTCATTTCCTTGCCGTTGCGGTCGATCTTGACGGAAACGGTGTCGCCGGAAGTCTGCTTGGCCTTGATGGCGTTCAGGTCATCCGCGGAGGTCACGGTTTCGCCCGCAAACTCGGTGATGATGTCGCCCTTTTGCAGGCCGGCGCGCTCAGCGGCGCTCATGCTGGAAACCTCGGTGATATACACGCCGACCGGCATGGCGTACTGCTTGCTCATGTCCTCGGTGATATCGCGGATGGTGATGCCCAGCATGATCTGGCTGCCCTTGGTCTGATCCTTGACGGAATCCGGGTCGTTGATCATCTGCGCGACGAGCTCCTTGATGTTGTTGACCGGGATGGCGTAACCGATGCCTTCGATGCTCACGGAAGAGCTCTTGGCGTAGACAATGCCGATGACGTTGCCGTAGGAATCAAACAGCGCGCCGCCGGAGTTGCCGGGGTTGATGGCCGCATCCGTCTGGATGGCGTTGATGGTCACGTCGTCAATGGTCAGCTCCTGCTCGACGGCGGAGATGATGCCCGCGGTCACAGAGCCGTGCACCTGACCCATCGGGTTGCCGATGGCCACGGCCAGCTCGCCGACCTCGATCTGGTCGCTGTCGCCGAAGGTCGCGGCGTTCAGGCCGGTGGCATCAATTTTCAGAACGGCAATATCATTGCTCTCGGAGGAGCCGACAAGCGTTGCCTCGTAGGTCTGCTCGTCGCTGCCGTCGCCCGGATTGACGTAAACGGTGATCTTATCCGCGCCGGAGATGACGTGGTTGTTGGTCAGCACATAGCCGTCTTCGGAAATGATGACGCCGGAACCCGCGGCCGTCTCGGTGTATTCCTGCGTGCCGCCGCGGCCGCCGCGGTTGCCGTAGCCGTAACCGTAGCCATAGCCGAACATGCTGCCGAACGGATTATAGTAGTTGTCGTAGTTGTTGTAGACCACCTTGGTTTCCGTCTCGATGGCCACGACGGAGGTGCCGCACTTCTTGGCGATCTCCGGGATGGTGAGGGAATCCTCGTTCGAGGCGGCCTCGATCACGCTGAAATGTTTTTCGGTGTTATCGGCCTGAGCCAGCGCGCTCATGCCGGCCGTAACCGTCAGCGCCAGTGCGGCGGTCATGGCAATCAGGGGACGAATAGATTTACGCATACAGATGATCTCCTTTCGGGGTTAAATGGCTTTCCGGCTTTTTGGGAAGGCGGCTGGGCGAAGTGCCTGCCCGCTTTCCTTCAAGCGATGGCTGTATTATAGGAGAGCGGTATGAAGAAAAAATGGTAGACTTGAGGAAAAAACATTAAAATATTGTGACAAAATTGTGTCACGGTCAATCTGCGCCGTTTATTAAGGTGTGCAGCCGAAGGTTTCCAAAGAGGTTTTCGGCTGTTGCCGCCAGTGGCGGAAACAAACAGCGGAAAACGAAAGCCCTTTGGTGGGGCGTTGGGGCAAAGCCCCAATTTCTATGCGTTCCTGAGCGCGGCAAAACCAAGGGAGAGCAGGTCAAACCCGACCCGCATCAGCGGCGGCGTATCCCGCTCGAGGCGAACGCCGTTGGTCATGATTCCTACGCCCGCGCCGGTCGCGGGATCGGCAAACAGCTCGGCGCACATGCCGTAAGCCACGCCCTGATGGCCGACGGGCGAAAAGCCGGGAAATACGCCGGGCAGGTACGCGACGTTCAGCCCGCGCCCGACCGCGCCCACGCCCCCGAGACCATCCTGCGGGGCGCGCATGAGGTCGAGCGAATCCGCCGAAAGCACGCCCGTTTCGCCGTGCGAGGCCAGCAGCCCCAGCAGCGCGGCCATGCCTTCGCTGTCCGTAATCAGCCGCCCGGCGGCGCAGAAATAATCGCGTTCGGGATCGAACGGCTCAGGCTTGCGTCTGGCCAGCGCCTGCGCGTTGTATTTGAGGATGGGGACGGGAAAACGCATGCCGTACCCGTTGGCGAGGTCGGATCGGGGCGCGATGCGGCGGGGATCGTAACTGGCGCGGATGGAAAGCGGCGCAAACACCAGCTCCTGCATCAGCTCGTCAAACGGGCGGTTCGCCGCGCGCTCCATCGCCACGCCCGCCACGCCCGCGCCGAGGTTGGAATAATGGAACGTTTCGCCGGGCCTTGCGTCCAGCCAGTTTTCGGCGTTTTCCAGCAGCTCGCACAGGGCGCAGCCCTTCTGCATGCCGCGCGTGCCATAGTTTCCCTCGTCGCGGATGGCGGCGGTATGGGTGAGCAGCATGCGCAGGGTGACGGGCGCATCCGGGAAACGGGGATGGCGCACGGGGTAGCCCAGATAGACCGAAAGGTCTTCATCCAGATTCAGCGTGCCGCGCTCCACGAGCGCCAGCGCGCCGAAGGTCATGACCAGCTTGCTGACGGAAGCGACGCGGAAGCAGGTTTCCTCTGTCACGGGAGCGCGACCCAGCAGGCGCGCCCTGCCGTAACAAAACGTTTCGTGCCCGCCAGACGGGCGGCGCAGCACGACGCACGCGCCCAGCGCGCGGCTTCGTTCCAGAATGGTTTCCATAGACAATTCAAAGCGCAGGCGCGATTCGGGCGACATGCGCCCGTCCTCGCGGCGCGGGAGGATGGGAAAGCGGTCGAACGTGCGCCCGGCGCGCGCACACAGAAAGGCCAGTTCTTCGGCAGTCGGATTTTTCAAGGGAAGGCGCCTCCTTTTGGACGAAGCTTGTCCGTGAAACCATTGTAATGCGGCGCTGCCAGACTGTCAACGCGAATTTGCGGCATGAAATTCAAGCCGAACCCTTGCATACGGGTCGGAATCACCGTATAATAGATCAACTCGTTTTACAAAAACTTTACACAGCGGGGAACGGAGGGAACTCGACATGGCAGCCTTTTTTGACGGATTGACAACGTTCGGCCAGCCGCTCACGATAGCAGCGGTGCTGCTGCGTATCGGCGTGGCGGTGGTCATCGGCGCGATCATCGGCATTGACCGCGAGATCAAGAACCGCCCGGCGGGCATGCGCACGCATGTGCTGGTCTGCGTCGGCGCGGCGCTGGTTTCGCTCATCGAGAGCCAGACGGTCGCGGACGTTGCGGCGCTGGGCAACGCGGCCATCGGCGTGAGCATGGGGCGCATCACCACGTCGGTCGTCTCCGGCGTGGGCTTCCTCGGCGCGGGCACGATTTTCATGAACGACCGAAAGATTTCCGGCCTGACGACGGCGGCTTC
>CAKTXH010000091.1 GCA_934630975.1 uncultured Clostridia bacterium
AAGGTTCGCGTCGAGGACGCGGGCGACACCAGCATGCTGCCCGGCTCGATGGTGGATATCTTCCACTTCGAGAAGGAGAACGAGAAGACCATCATGAACGGCGGCCGTCCGGCGGTTGCCAAGCGTATTCTGCTGGGCATCACCAAGGCCGCGCTGGCGACCGAGTCCTTCCTCTCCGCCGCCTCCTTCCAGGAGACGACCCGCGTGCTCACCGAAGCCGCGATCAAGGGCAAGGAAGATCCGCTCGTCGGCCTCAAGGAGAACGTTATCCTCGGCAAGCTCATTCCGGCTGGCACGGGTATGCCGCGCTACAAGGATGTCGAAGTCAAGGAAATGTACTAAGCGCCGCAATTGCATAAGAAACAGGGCGTTCCCGAAAGGGAGCGCCCTGTTTGCTGCTTATTTGCAGGTCGAAAGAAAAAAACGCAAAAACCGTCTTTGACCTAAAACGGCTTCATTGCGCAAAAGAAAAAGATGTGTTATAATGCCTTCGTGGGCAGACGAGTGCTGCCGGTGGTTGCCTCCCGCTTCTGGTACAGAAGAAGGGAGGGATGAGCAATGACTTCGTATGAGACGATCATGATCGTCATCGCTATCCTGAACCTGCTGATTGCAGTGTACAAGATAAATCGTAAGTAAAAGCGAACCGCCGGTCAGCTGGAACCTGATCGGCGGTCTTATGCTTTAAGGTTTTAACTTCAAGCGGGAGAACCGATTCCAAACGGCTCCTCGTCTGCTCATATTATAGCATCCTCAAGGTTGCGCGTCAAGCGCGGCCTTTTTGTTTTATAAAACCCATCTGCGCAGGATAAAACGTATTGATTCATAACACGCAATTGTTGACGATGTTGAAGGTAAAAACATAGCTCCTATAAAAAAGAATTTTTTATACGGCAGTAATCATTTTACCGTCAACATCATCAACCAAATTATATTTCTATATGCAAAATGGGATTTGCGCAAAGCGTGTACGCACGTCCGTTTCACGACCGCGTGGGTGGCAGAAGGATTATTCCAGCGTCAGCCCCGGATCATCATGCGCGGGCAGCACCTCAAACGGCACGACGGCGAAAGGCGTATTCAGCTTCTCCGCGACAGCGTAGGCGTTACCTTGTGCATCGAGGCATAAGGCATAATAGAACGAGGCGCGGGTTGTAAAATCGCGGATATCGAGCGTTGTAACGTTGCCTTGAGCGTCAAGATCGAGCTTAAAGACGGTGAACAAACCACGGGAGTTGGCCATCGCTGTGCCGTAGAGGGTCACAGAGCCATCCGGGGATGGCTGAGCGGCGGAGATGTGCACAATGGTTTTGGACGCGCTGAGCGTTCGTTCATAGAGCACGTTGTTATGCGCATCCATTCGGATGATGCGCTCGGAGGAATAGGTATCGTTTGACGAAATGCAGGCTACAAGGCCGCCAGAACGATCAAACGCAACCGTGTCGGAAAGCGTGCCGAGATAAGGCGATTGAACAGGCGTTTCGGAAAGCAGTTGGCCGCTTGTCGAGAAGGTGCGGACAAGCAGCTCGCCATCCGTGCCGGTGATGGCTAACGGCGTATCGGTTCGCTCGTCCAGCGAGGCAACGCGCAGCGTGCCGTCCGCCAAAAGCATACTGCCGAACAGGGTGTAGCGCATATTGGGATTAAGCGCGTAATCCACCTTCAAATGGCCCTGCCAATCCAGAAGACAGATGGCGCGGGAATCGCCTGTGGTATGGAGGAAGGCGACGCCAAAATCCATGAGCTGAACCCAGCGGCTATCTGCCAATTGGAGCATCGGGGAAGTGCCGCTGCTGGTCAGGCGGACGTATTGAACGCCGAGAAAGCGATTGCCGTGCTCGGCCAGCGTATAGCCATAACAGTTTTCGCCCATCACGAACAGCGAAGAAAGCGGCCATTCGTCCGTATCGTCAAATGCTTTGCTGAACAGAATCTGCCCGCCTTGCAGCAGCGTCACGGAAGAGGGAAACTGACCGTCGCTCAAACTGCCATCCGTCAGCGTCAGAATCAGGCCGGGCTGGATGATCTTTATGCTGTCGATCGGGAAAACGGGCACCTCATACGCGGTCAGGTCAATTTCCGCAGATGCGCAGGAAAAGACGAGTAAAAGACACGCGAAAAGCGGGAAAAAGAATCTTTTTTTCATGTTTTTTCCTCCTTTTTATTCCAGTGCAAGGCCGGGGTCGCTGTGCGCGGGCAGCACCTCAAACGGAACGACGGCGATGGGGTTCTGATAATCGCGCGCGACGACGGAAACGTTGCCCTGTACATCAAGGTCAACGTCATACAGATAGGTGGCGCGGGTGGTGAAATCGCGGATATCCAGCGCGGCGATATTGCCCTGCGCGTCGAGATCAAGCTTAAAGGCGGTGAACAGGCCGCGGGAATTGGCCATCGCCGTGCCGTAGAGGGTCACAGAGCCATCCGGGAGAGGATGAGCGGCGGAAATATTCACGACGGTTTTGGGTGCGCTGAGCGTTTTCTGATAGAGCACGTTATTCTGCGCATCCATGCGGATAATCTGCTGAATTTTGTAATCCGCAAGCGGCGCGGTGCAGACGACGAGGCCGCCGTCCGAATCAAACGCGACGGTATCGTTATACCCGCCGATATAGGGCGATTGAACGGCCTGCTCGGAGAGCAGCTCGCCCGTGTTGGAGAAGGTGCGCAGCATCATGTTGCCGCTGTCCACGGCAGGCGTTTCGCCTGTGTCAACCATGAGGACGCGCAGTGTGCCGTCCGCCAAAAGGGCACTGTCGAACAGGCTGTGAGGTTTTAGCGGATCAAGCGCGTAATCCACCTTCAAATTGCCCTGCCAATCCAAAAGCCGGAGGGCATGGACGGTATCCGTCTCATAGAGGAAGGCGACTCCGAAATCCATGAGCCGAATGGAGTGGCAATGATCCGGCAATTGAAGCAGAAGGGACGGCCCGGCGCTGGTCAGGCGGACGAATTGGCGGCCAAGGGTCAGGTCGCCATGCTCGGCCAAGATATAGCCGTAACAGTTTTCGTTCATCTGAAAGATCGAAAAGAGCTGCCATTCGCCGTTCTCGTCAAACTCCTTGCTGAAGAGGGTTTGGCCGTCTTGCAGCAGGACGACGGAGTCCGGCACAGCGCCGTCGTTCATCCCGCTGTCGTTGAGGACGAGAAACAGACCGGGCTGAATGACTAAAAACTGCGCGACGGTGGAATTCGGAACTTCGTAGGGCGCGAGGTCGATCTTTGCGGACGCGGCGGAAACAGCGAGTGTCAGCAGGACAAACAGAAGCGAAAAAAGCTTGGTTTTCATGGTTTTCCTCCTTTATTCCAATACAAGCCCGATATCCTCACGGATGGGCAAATCTTCAAACGGGACGACGGCGATGGGATGCTTGTAATCGTCGGCGACGACGTAGGCGTTGCCAAACGGGTCGAGCTTGACGCTGTACAGATACGTGGCGCGGGTGGCAAAATCGCGGATATCGCGGGAAACGATGTGCCCGTCCGCGTCCAGCTCCAGCTTGAACGCGGCGAAGAACCTGCGGGCGGTTCGGGTCGCCGTGCCGTAAAGCGTGGTCGAGCCGTCATCCCGCAGGAGGGCGCAGGTGACGCAGACGTTGATATCCGCCGCCTTGAGCATTTTGGCGAAAAGCAGGCGGCCTGCCGAATCCGAACGGGCGAGAAAGAACTGCGAGGGCTCTGTCAGCGCGGAGGATTCCGTATAGGAGAGCATGCCGCCGTCGGGCGAAAACGCGCCGTATGTGGTGGAGCTGTCAGGCGGCAGGGCGATATGAACGGCGGAAAGCGGTTCGCCGCCTGACGAGACGCGCAGATGATCGAGCGCGTAACGGTCTTGCGAAACGTCGATATCCGGCGCAATATAGGCGATGCTCTTGTCGGCAAGCGCCGTGAAGCCGCCGTATGGCGCGGCGTGAAGCGGCGAAACCGGCGTGGAGGCCAGCAGAATACCGTCCCAATCAAAGCGCTCGACGGCGTATTTGCCGCCCGCCCAGCTCAAATTGCAGAACCAGCCGGGCAGAGTGGCATAGCTGGTGAGATCGCTTTTCACGGAAAAGCCCTCGGAAAGCGCGCCGTCTTCCAAAAGCTGAAACCGAATAAAATCGGAATGGCTTTCGGTGGTCAAAATGCCGTATCGGTTTGCGTCCGCGACGAACAGACGGTAGGAAAGGTTTTCGCCGTCTGCGGTTCGATCCGGCAGGCGCTGCTCGAATACCGTTTGCCCGTGGTCGAGCAAAACGAGCGCCGTTTTGAGCTTTCCGCCGTTCAACACGCCGTCGTGAAGAAGCAGATAAACCTCCGGCGCGAGGATTTTGACCTCCGTGCTGGATGCGCTGGGCACTTCGTAGGGTTTCAGATTGATTTTCGCGCAGGCCGCGGAGGAGAGAAACGTCAGCATGAGCATCAGTGCTCCGAAAAGACGGCGTTTGGTCAGCATGAAAAAACCTCCCTGCATGTTGTCTATACTTATAAGACGACATACAGAGAGGAAAATTTCATGTTTTATGAAATTTTTGGAAATTAAAGGGTGGGAAGAAATATCTCGGCAATAAAACCCCGGGTGCAGGGCCGAAGCCCTGCTCGTTTTAATGGGGGTTATGGGGTCCTTAGGGGATTTAAGGGGGAGAAATCGAAATCTCCCCCTAATCCCCTAAGCCTAGCGGAGCGTCGTTTCCTTCAAGAAACAATGAAAGAAAAGCGGCATGGAGACGGAAATCATTCTCCGAGCATCAGGATTTCCACCATCTTCGCGCAGCGATCCATGCTCTCCACCGCAATGTGCTCATACGGCCCGTGGAAGGCAAAGCCGCCGGTGCAGAGGTTCGGCGTGGGCAGACCCATGTAAGACAGACGGCAGCCGTCCGTGCCGCCGCGCACGGCCTCGACAAACGGCTTCATGCCCGCCTTTTCGCAGGCGCGCTTGGCGTTTTCAACCAGCTCCATGTGGTCGGCCAGCTTTTCAGCCATGTTGTAATAGCTGTCCTTGAGCTTGAGGGTGACGACCTTGCGGCCGTATTTCTCGTTGAGCACCTTCGCGGCGTGCTCCATCAGCTTCTTGCGCGCCTCAAACGTCGCGCGGTCGTGGTCGCGGACGATGTAGTGAAGCTCGGCGTGCTCCACGTCGCCCTGCATATCGCACAGGTGGAAGAAGCCTTCGTAGCCTTCCGTCAGCCGCGGAATATCTCCCGCGGGGAGCTGGGCGTTAAACTCCATCGCGACCAGCGCTGCGTTGATCATCGTGTCCTTGGAAGAGCCGGGGTGCACGCTCAGGCCGTCGAAATGCACGTCCGCCGAGCAGGCGTTGAACGTCTCGTAGGCGATTTCGCCCTCCTCGCCGCCATCCACGGTATAGGCGAAATCCGCGCCGAACTTGGCCACGTCGAAGTGATCCACGCCCGCGCCGATCTCCTCGTCCGGCGTGAAGGCGATGCAGAGCCTGCCGTGCGGCGCTTTGCTGGCGATGACGCTTTCCAGCGCGGTCATGATCTCCGCAACGCCGGCCTTGTCGTCCGCGCCGAGCAGGGTCGTGCCGTCCGTGGTGATAAGCGTCATGCCCGCCAGCTTCTTGAGACCGGGAAACGCCTCCGGGCTGAGCATTTCGCCGCTGCCGGGCAGAACCACGTCGCCGCCGTCGTAGTGCTCGATGAGCTGCGGCTTCACGTTCTCGCCGGAGCAATCCGGCGCGGTGTCCATGTGGGCGATGAAGCCGAGCGCAGGCTTGTTTTCACAGCCCGCCGTCGCGGACAGCCAGCCGTAGACGATGCCGTTTTCATCGACGTGGACGTTCTCAAGGCCGAGGGCTTTCAGCTCATCCGCCAGGATGTTCGCCAGATCGTACTGGCGCATCGAGCTGGGGACGGTGGTGCTGTCCGGGTCGGAAGTGGTGTAGACCGAAACATATTTGAGCAGACGTTCGTATGCGCGCATGAAAATCGCTCTCCTTTTTGGTTGATGGATGTATTATAGCAGGTTTTGGGGAAAAGCGAAAGCCGCCCGGCGATCAAAACTCGGGCGGCTTTTACATCAGGAAGCGCTTAACCCAGCCCCACCATGTTCATCACCAGCACGAGCAGCGGCAGGGTCACGCCGCTGATCAGGGTGGAAACGATGGTCGCGTGGGAGGAAGTCATATCCTCGGGCGTGTAGATATCGGAAAGCATGCTGCAATTGCCGGCGATGGGCATCGCGGCGACGATGACGCACAGACCCGCGAGCATGCGGTTGATCGGCACGATAAGCGCCAGACCGATGAACACCAGCGGCATGACGATCAGGCGCAGGAAGGCGACGCGGTACAGGCGCGGGTTGGTGAACGCGGCGCGGATATCGCTGTGCGCGAGGGAAGCGCCGATGATCATCATCGCCATCGGGGTGTTGATCGAGCCGATGGAGGCCAGCGCGCTTTCCACCGGGGAAGGCAGCCGCCAGCCGGTCAGGCCGAAGAGCAGCGCAATCAGCGCGGAGATCACGCCGGGGTTGACGAGCTGCTTTAAATTGATGCCGCCGTTGCCATCCAGCAGCATCACGCCGTAGGTGAACACGAGGAAGTTGAACACCAGCAGGAACATCGAGAGCATCGCCACGCCCTCCACGCCGTAGAGCGCCTGAATGATCGGGATGCCCATGAAAGCCAGATTGGTGAACACGAGCAGAAGCTGGTCGAGGTTGCGCTCTTCCTTCGGCGTGGGCACGACGCACACGAGCACCGCCGCCAGCGCGATCATCAGTGCGAAGAACGCGACGCTCACGCCGAGGGCGACGAGCATGTCGCTCGGCGCGCCGCCGCTTTGCAGCACCGACGAAACGATG
This sequence comes from uncultured Clostridia bacterium, assembly GCA_934630975.1. Taxonomy (GTDB): domain Bacteria; phylum Bacillota; class Clostridia; order Christensenellales; family Aristaeellaceae; genus Ventricola. The sequence goes on from CAKTXH010000091.1 coordinate 6,808, forward strand.
CAGCAGGGGAACGCCGTGCTCAGCACCAGCGAGGAAAGCCCGCGCCGGAAGGACGGCGAAATCAGCCCCGCGCGGGCGGAAGCGTAGCCCGCGAACATCATGATAAACAGCGTGATCATTTGGAAAATGATTCCGGAAACAGCCATAAAATGTTCCTCCGTAGATGATCACCCTTCCACCGTCTGCGGACGGTCCCCCTTCCCTTGAACGGGAAGGTTTTTGGAGCCGTGAGCGGGACTTTGCAGAAAGATGGAAAGCCCTGTGTTTGGATGAAGGGTTTGCTTTTGTTCTCTCGGTTTCAAGAAGCAAGCCCCCAACCCCCCTTGTAAGGGGAGGGGGACCGCGTGAGCGGTGGAAGGGTGAATGAATATGAAGCGCCGCCTATTGTACACCCGCGGCGGACGGTTGTAAAGTTTTTCTTTTTGTGTTATCCTATTTTTATATTCTGGATTGGATTTCTTGATTTTCGTTGTGGAGGCAGAAAAGATGGGCTATCAGGCGCTGTACCGCCGCTATCGTCCGGCGCGGTTTGAGGATTTTGTGGGGCAGGAGGCTGTGATCAAGACCCTGCGCAGCCAGATCATGAGCGGGCGCATCGCGCATGCGTATCTGTTCTGCGGCACGCGCGGCACGGGCAAAACCTCGACGGCGAAGGTGTTCGCGCGCGCGGTCAACTGCGAGCACCCGGAGAACGGCGATCCCTGCGGCACGTGCGACACCTGCCGCGCGCTGGCGGAGGAAAACAGCCTCGATATTCTGGAAATCGACGCGGCCAGCAACAACGGCGTGGATGAAATCCGCGATCTGCGCGAAAAGGTGAAATATCCGCCGCAGACCGGGCGCTATCGCGTGTATATCATCGACGAGGTGCACATGCTTTCGCAGGGCGCGTTTAACGCGCTGCTCAAGACGCTGGAAGAGCCGCCCGCCTACGTCGTGTTCATTTTGGCGACGACCGAGCCGCAGAAGCTCCCGGCGACGATCCTTTCCCGCTGCCAGCGGTTCGATTTCGGGCGGATTCCCGCGCACCAGATTATCGAGCGGCTGCACGTCGCGCTGGAGGAAGGGCACATCCAGGCCGAGGAGGCCGCGCTGGCCCGCATTGCCCGCGCGGCGGAGGGCGGCATGCGCGACGCGTGGTCGATCATGGATATGTGCCTTTCCTACGCGCAGGAGGAGGACGGCGGGCTGACGGAAGCGCTCGTGCTCCGGGTGCTCGGCGCGGCGGATAAGAGCTTCCTGTTCGCATTTGCGGATAAGCTGATTGACGCGGACGCGGCGGGCGCGCTGGCGCTGATTGACGAGATGATGCGCAAGGGGCGCGAGGTGCAGGTGTTTGTGCGCGACGTGAGCGCCCATCTGCGCGCGCTGATGCTGGCGGATATCTGCGGCGAGGAGCAGCTCAGCGGCCTTTTGGAGGTCACGCGGGAGGACGCGGCGGAATACGTCGCGCAGGCCGTGCGCACGTCGCACACGCGGCTGATGCGCATGCTCGATCTCTTTTTGGCGAGCGAAACGGATATGAAGTGGGCTGCCCAGCCGCGCTTTGCGCTGGAAACCGCCGCGCTGCGCGCCTGCGCGCCAGAGGAGAGCTTGCAGGTGGAAGCGCTCGTCGCCCGCGTGGACGAGCTGGAACGTAAGCTGCGCGAGGGCGTGGTGATGGCCGCGCCCGCGAAGAAGAGCGCGAGAGCCGCGCAGACCGCCGACGCGCCGACCGCGCAGGCGGAGAAAGCCGCGCCGGAAATCGCGAAGGAAGCGCCGAAAGGCCCTGCGCCGGACGCGGAACGCATCTGGCAGGAGGCCATGCGGCAGGCCAAGCAGAAGCCGCAGCTTTTCGGCATGCTCAAATTCGGGAGGCTCGTCTCCGGCGAAAACGGGCTGTTCACCGTGGTCTATCCCAAGGCGATGGGCGCGGCGTATGTGAAGATGCTCACCATCCCGGAGAAGAACGCGGAGGTCGCGGGCTACCTGACGCAGGCGGCGGGCTATCCGTGCACGTTCCGCGCGGCCATCGAGGGCACGGTGCAGGAATCGGATAAGGCGATTCTCGCCGCGCAGGAGGAGGCCAAGAGGCAGGCGGAGAACAGCCTGAACAAGGTTTTCGATATGTTTGGCCGGGAAAATGTGCGGGTCAGGGACGAATGACGGCTTGTGAAGAAAGCGATGTAACCTTTTGGCTCAGAGCGGATGCGCGGAATGTGCGTCCGCTCTTTGCTTTTGGGCTTAAAACGGGAGAAAATTGGTATAAATGGTATAACTGCAAACTGAAAAGTGAAGAAAAATGACGAATTACATAAACTGAGAGATAATATGACGTGAACGAAACGTTAAAAAATGGATTGACCTGCGCAGGTGAGAATGTTATAATCGTCACAAATGAAGAAGCGGAGGAATGGATTTCCGCTTCCGAAAACGGAAGTTAACCGAAGGAGGACACGGATAATGGCGAAGAACATTTCCCGTAAGGATTTCCTCAAGGGCGCGGCGATGAGCGCGGCGGGCGTCGGCCTGTTTGCAAGCGGCCTCATGAACGCGGCGGCGGAAGAGGAAAAGCCGGAATACAAAAATTCCAGCAGTTGGGTGGTCGCGTCTCAGAACGTGAAGTGGGACGAGGAGCACGATATCGTCATCGCCGGTTACGGCATGGCGGGCACGGCGGCGTACATCGAGGCCGTCGAAATCGACCCGAGCGTGGACGTTGTGATCTACGATAAATCCGACGAGGAGAACGCGGGCGGCCAGGCCATCGCTTCCGGCCAGTGCGTCATCTTCGTGCAGAAGGACGACATCGAGACCTTCCGCACCTATATGCGCAACCTCAACAAGCCGCAGGTCATCCCGGAGGAGGACTTCAACTGGCTGACCAACGAGTTCGCGACCGACCTGGAGTGGATTCAGGGGGCGCTGGAGCCGGTGGGCTACGAAGTCGGTTATTCCGGCGGCGGCGCGCTGCGCTGGGGCACCCTGCTGGTCGAATTCCCGAAGCTGGAAGGTGCCGACTTCGTCGGCGCGACCGGCCACTTCCGCAAGAAGGACGGCGGCGTTCCGTTTGAAAACGGCGGCTGCTGGAACGGCTTTGCCGCGGCGGCCGAGTATCGCGGCGCGAAGCCGAATTACAGCCATCAGGTCGTCTGCCTCGTGCAGGATTCCATCACCAAGCGCGTCGAAGGCGTGGGCGTGAAGAAGCCGGACGGCACGGTCATCTA
>CAKTXH010000092.1 GCA_934630975.1 uncultured Clostridia bacterium
GTGAGCGAGATGAGCACAAACAGCGTCAGCACCGCATAGACGAGACGCTTGATAATGTAGCGAATCAACGCGCTCCCTCCTTTTTTGTTTCTTTCATGCCCTTTTCATTTCGCCCTTGAAATGGAAGAAAACGGCATGGGTTTTCCCATGCCGCGTTTCTTCGTTTAAGGGGCAGTTTTTGTCTTAGTCGGCAAGTTTGGTGTAGATGAAGTTGTACGCCTGGAACGGCTTGCGGGCATAGCCCTCGACGAGCTTCTCGCTGGCCGCGTAGTCCTCATGGCGCCAGTAGACCGGGATCACCGGCATATCCTCGGCCAGCTTCATTTCAGCCTGCACGAAGATCTGCTCGCGGGCGGCCGCGTCGCGTTCGGTCTTGGTAGACTCGATCAGCGCGTCGTAATCCGCGTCGGCGTAACCAGTGTGGTTGTTGCCGTTGGTGCTCATCATCAGATCGAGGTCGGTCATCGGGTCGTTGTAGTCCGGGCCCCAGCCGCCGAAGCACACGTCAAAGTCGAGCGCATTGCGGCGTGCACGCCATTCGGTGATGGTCAGCACTTCGATGGTCACGTTCAGGCCGAGGTTCTTGCGCAGCTGCTCCTGCACAACCTGGCTGAGCAGCTCGTTCTGCGTACCTTCGGAGGTCATCAGGCACAGGCTGACTTCGGAAGCGTCCTTGTAGCCCAGCTCTTCGAGCGCCTTGGCGAGGTATTCCTTCGCGCTGTCCAGATCGGCGGTCGGCGCGTACAGCGGGCTGCCGCCGTTGGCCGCAACCACGGCCTCGCCGAAGGTCTCGGTGTTCACGCCGCTGATGCCATAGGCCAGGCACGGGGACGGCTCGTTGTCGTTCTTATACACGGTCGCGATGATCTGCTCGCGATCCAGCGCCGCGCTGATGGCCTTGCGCAGGTTCATGTTGGCCACGTCGCGCGCCGTATCCTTGACGTTGCACCAGTACCAGTAGCTGTAGCCGCCCATGTAGTTGCTCGGCTTATAGCCTTCGGCCTCCAGCATGGCGCGCTGCTCGCCGGTCAGGTCGAGCACATCCAGCTCGCCGCCGACGAAGGCGTTGAACTTCGCGTTGGTGTCGGTGTACTTCACCCACTTGATACCCGCAAGGCTCACCTTGTCCGCATCCCAGTAGTACTCGTTCTTCGGGCAGCTGATGCTGTTCTCCAGCACCCACTCGCTCATGTAGAACGGGCCGTTGTAGCAGATGTATTCCGGCGCGGTGCCGAACAGGTCGGCGCCGACCTCGGTATAGAACGGCTCATACACAGGCGCCATGACTTCGAACTTCACATACTGGAGGAAGTACGGCAAGTAGTTCTCCAGCTCGCAGACCAGCGTGTAATCGTCGGTCGCCTTGAAGCCCACGTCCTCGATCTTGACCTCGGGCGCGCCTTCCACGCCGGAGGCGTAATCGTAGTACGCCTGGCCATTCTTAAAGACGGTCGCGAACGCGTAATACTCGGCGGCGTTCGCCGGGTTCAGCAGCTGACGCCACGCGAACACGAAGTCGTTGGCGGTCACGTCGCCGATGACCTCGCCCTTGGAGTTGACCCACTTCATGCCCGGGCGGATGTGGAACGTCCAGGTCATGCCGTCCTCAGAGGATTCCCAGCTCTCAGCCGCAGCCGGGACGATGGAGTTATCTTCCGCGCTGAGCTTGACGAGGCAATCCCAGATGTGGCGGTTGACGGAGAACTCGGTGGAGTAGGTCTGGAGGAACGGGTTCATCTTGCTCATCGTGGAGCACTCCACGCTGATCCAGCCCTTTTCGCTCGTGCCGGGGTAATAACCCAGCCCGGCGTTCGGGTTCGTTTCCGCCGCGGCCACAGCGCCGACGGTCAGGAGCATGGCCAGAGACATCAGCCACGCAAGGAGACGTTTTTTCATCGCAATTTCCTCCCTTATGATCCTTGGCAGAAGCGGGCGCTTGCGGCTCCCGCGCTGTCATGTTATAATCGGATTATAGCACGGGCTTTTTTGTTTTGCAAGTCTAAATTTCAAAAAATTCTTTTTTGCATGTTAAGTCGTCTATACATGAGTTTAATTGCATATTACGAGAGGAGTTTTAATCATGCATGCAGTTTGTGAGGGTTTCGATGAATACTTCGCCCGCTGGCGTCAGGACGTTTACCGCCTCTGTTTCGCCATGACCGGCAGTGTCAAAGACGCGCGTGATTTAACGTTCAAAACTTTTTTACGTCTTGGCGCGGCCAAAGACCCACAAATCAAAGAAAACGACGCGAAATTCCTGCTTTTTTCAAGCGGCTTCACGCTCTGCGTCGATGCCTTCGGCAAAAAGATGCGCCGCATGCCCGGCAAAAAGGCGCTCGAGGGCATGTCTCTTTCTTTTCCCGTGACGGACAATTTGTGTGGGCTGTTCAAGCTCCCGCTGACCCGGCGCGGGGCGCTTTGCCTTGCGCAGGCCGGGTTTTCGGAAGGCGAAATCGCAAAAATCGCCGGGAAATCAGCCGCGCAATTTGCCTGTTCTTCCACACCGCAGGCCGTTTCCGCCCGCGAAGCTGTTTCTTCCATTCTATTCAGCGAGGACGAAGCCGATGCCATGAGCGACGACATTTATGCGCGCTTTGAGGAGCGCAGCGTCGGCGTGGAAAACAAAATTCACGACCTGCGCATCGGGTTTGACAGAATCGCGCCCTATCTGGCGCTGGCCGTGCTGGCGGTTTTTGCAGTCGCGGTCTATGTGTCCGTCAAAATGGCGGGCTGAGTTTTCTCCCAAAACACACAAATCGGGGATTGCATTCCATGCCGCAATCCCCGATTTCTTTATTCCGCTTTAAAATCCACCCGGACAATCCGCATCTTCATCATGCCGTCGCCGACTTTCGCCAAAAAGCGGTAAAACCCGCTGACCGACGGATCTTTGAGGTCGTTATACCCCAGCATATACCCGCGCGCGGAGACGTTCAGTCTGCCGCTCCACGCCGAAATCTCCTTTTTTGCGTCCGATACCGCGAAATATGCGCCGACATTCTGAATCTTCGCCTGCTTGATCCACGTTTTGAGCATCAGCTTGACCGCCTGCCGGTTCGCCGCATCGAAGACGATCTTTCCGCCGGGGAAGGCCTCCGCCATCGCGCTGACCAGCGCCTTCACCTGTTCGGTCAGGAAGTAATAGAATACGCCCGCCGCGAAGAACACCGCGCCGCCGCTCGCGTCGATGCGTGTAAACCACGCCGTATCGTTCAAATCGCAGCCGATGTTCGTCTCCCGTTCTCCGGCGGGAAGCAGCTTGTCGCGCACCGCAATCACATCCGGGAAATCGAGGTTGTAGATTTTACACGTGCCGTTGTCGCAAGCGCGCCCCGTGTCGTCCAGCCCGCAGCCGAGGTTGACCACCGCCGCGTTGGGATGCGTCTTGAGGTAATCCCGCACCTCCCACGCGAGGTCGCTCTGCCGCATGGCCGCTTCCAGAAAGCCGAACTGCTGCATCGTACTCTTCGCCTGCTCCGCCAGCGCGGAAAAGTCGTAATCCACCTGATCGACCAGCCGAATCGCCGTCTCATCTCGATACAGGTTCGGGTAGAGCTGCGAGCACATCTTGCGCCCGTACAGCGGAATCACCAGCGTTTCCTGCACGGTGTTTTTTTCGATGGGATATTTCATGTCGTCTTCCTTTCTCACGCCTTGCGCGCAAACGGCAGCTCGGGCAGGCTTCCTTTTTCCATCACGCTTTCCAGCATGCCTGCAAAACCCTGCGGATCCCGAATCTGGAACTGCATGTGGTTCATGCCCTCAAAAACCGGGAAGTTTCCGTGCGGGTACGCCTGCATCACCGCGCCGCGATACTTGAAATGATCCTCCGCACTGCCGAATTCAAAGAAGCACCGCGCCTGCAAGCCTTTGGCGACGCGCTCGCTGCTCGCGCCCGTCACGCCCATCGCGTGAAAAAACAGAACGGCGGGATTCTTCGCGTCACCCAACGTTTCAAATTGCATCATTTTTTCCTTCTTTCAGCGGTTCCGGCGATAACCCGCTTCGTCCTTGTATTCGGGGTGTTCGCGCAGAAAGTCCTCGTCCCGGTCGCCGCAGATCGTATAATCGCACTTGCAGCCGTTGGCGCAGGTCGTCGTGCGCACCAGCCGCGCGTGAATCAGCTCCATCGCCGTGTAGTCCGGGTTGCAAAGCGCGGGCATAACCTCCAGCAGGCCGTGCTTCTTCGCAAATTCCGCCGCCGGACACTCGGTAAACTCGTAATAAATGGGCTTATCCTTGTCAAACGGCGCGACGTTCATCTTGTAATCGCCCCATTTGTCGCATTGCTTCTTTGCGTTCAGGAACGAGCTGTGCATGAGCCGCTTGAAAATCGGCCTGTTGCAGTCCACAAAGCCCAGCTTGCGGAAGGCCGTCAAAAACAGGTTGCCTTCCATCTGCTCGATTTCGTCCAGGCTGGTCACATCCTTGCAGACGACGTAATACGCCATCAGCGCGACGCAGTCGTAGTTGCCGCCCGCGCCGTTGTGGAAGTTCTTCTTCCCGCCGAGGTCTGTGCGCCAGTCGGAAAGGAACGCTTCGTATTGCTTCTGTACCTGCGTCCAGACGGCTTCCCGCTCGTTTTCGGGGTAATGCAGCGCGATTTTGCTCTGAATCTGCTTTTTGCAGAGCTTGGAATAGAGCATGTGACAGGTTAAATCAATCTTCAGCTCGCTGTCTTTCATGATGATCCCTTACTTTTTCAAAATCTCCACAATCTTGGCGAAATCCTCTTTGGCTTCCTTGAAATACGGCAGCATGCAGTAGCAGTGCACCATCCCCGGCCGGGCGAACATCGTATACGGTACGCCCGCACGCTTGCAGGCCGCCTCAAACTCCGGCCGCGCGCCGTAAAGCGCCTCGTCCGCGCTGTAAAAGAAATGGATGTCGTTCACGCCCGAGTAATCGCCGCGGGAGACGGAAATCATGTAATCCGGGACGTTTTCCCGCCCATGGCGCATGAACGTGCCCAGCTTGTCAAAATGATCCGCATCGACGGAAACGTCGCGGTCGTTCAGCTCGTGCATGCGGCGCTTCTCTTCGTCGCTCCACGGCACTTCGCCCGGCGAAACCGCGACGATGTGGCGCGGCTGGGCAAGCGGACGGCCCAGAGCGTTGTTGTGCGCCGCAACGCCCAGCGCCAGCATGCCGCCGGAAGAAAAGCCGCAGGTGCTGACGTTTCCGTCGCCGTAAAGCAGCAGCATCTGGCGGTAGCACTCGTACACCATATCGTAGCTCTCCGTGATGCAGTGATCCGTGCACAGCGGATAAGCCGGGAACCATACGTCGCAGCCCGTTTCCCGCACCATCTTGCGGATCACGGGGATATCGCCCTTATCCGAGCCGACGAGCATGCCGCCGCCGAAGAAATACAGAATCGCGCGCCTGGCGGGCTTCTCGTTTTCCCGCACAATCAGGCACGGATAGCCGCGAATCTCCTTTTTCTCGTAGTGCGCCTTGTTGTCCGTCGGCATGAAAAAGCCGCGGCTCTCGTTCTGCTTTCGCGCGACTTTCAGCAATTCCTCTTCCGGGCGGGCATATACCTTTTTCACCCCGGAGATTTTATAAACCGCGCGGAACGCCGCTGCAAAAAGACTCATCGTCCGCCCCTCCCTTACATCAGCACAAACAGACCCGCGAACATGATCGCGCCAACAAGGTTGCCCGTGCCCGCGATTCGAAATGCCGCCAGCGCTAGAAACAGCGGCAGCATGTTAAAGACGCACGCCCAGCGGGGCAGGCTCGTCACGCCCGTTACCACCGGGATGAAGAACGCAACCGCAAAGAGCAGCAGCCCGAGGAAGCAGGCGATCATGGTCGAGGAGGTCTTTTTGAAAAACTCGACGATGATCTTCCGCGCCTCCTCCGTCTTGCCCATGCGGATATACACCCACTCCACCGCGCCGCAGAAAACGTGGTGCGCCACGCCCGGCAGGAAACAGACGATGCTCCCGACGCACATCAGCGCGGCGTATACGCCCGAAAACTGCCGCATCCAATCGCATAGCGCCAGATAGCCCGGAAACATCGCCGTCATGCCGAACGCGCCGAGCACGATGGAACGCATCGGGTAGCGAAGCGCGGTATTGCCCATCAGTTTCGACAGCCGCTCGTTATCGCCCATCGCCTTGAAATCGAAGCGCCCGCCGTCCAGATAGGTGATGATGCGGTCACAGTGCCACAACGCCAGATGCCCGATGAAGGTCAACAAAATCAATCCCTTGAATACGCTCATAGCGCTCCTCCTCTTTATCCCGTTCTCCCGTTTTCTTTGGCGTGAAAATCGTCGTTAGTCGCTGCTAACCTTATTTCATTATATCAGTGATACCCGGCGTTTTCAACCCGTTTCTATTTCCGGGGCGCAAAAAGAGCGCCGCCGCGGATTCTCTCCGGCAGCAGCGCCCTTTTGCTTTTTCAGTTGGATCAGATCGTGCGGATGACTTTGCGGTTCACGCGGCGCAGATACAGCGCGCTGACCATCAGGGAAACCAGTTCCGCGATGAAGAACGCCCACCACACGCCGGTCACATCGCCCGTCACCCGGCCGATGACATAGGCGCACGGGATGAGCACGACGAGCTGACGAATCAGCGAAACGACCATCGAATACACGCTGTAACCCAGCGCCTGGAACACCGAGCTTGCGCCGATGCCGAAGCCCGCCAGCGGGAAGGCCAGGGAGATGATGCGCAGCGCCGGAACGCCGATGCGCAGCATTTCGTCGGAAGCGTCGAACAGGCGCAGCAGCTTATCCGGGATGGACTGGAACAGCAGCATGCCCACGACCATGATCGCCACCGCCGCGCAGATGGAATACTTGATGGTCTTCTTCATGCGCTCGCCATTGCGCGCGCCGAAGTTATACGCCACAATCGGCACCGTGCCGTTGTTCAGGCCGAACACCGGCATGAACACGAAGCTCTGAAGCTTGAAGTACACGCCGAACACCGCCACCGCCGTGGAGGAGAACGCAATGAGAATCTGGTTCATCAGGAAGGTCATCACCGAGCCGATGGACTGCATCACCACCGACGGGATGCCGATGGCCAAAATGCGGCTGAGCGTCGCGCCGTGCGGGTGGAAGCCCTTCATGCTGATGGAGACCTCCGGGTTCTTGCGAATGTTCATCGCCAAACCGATGGCCGCCGCAACCCACTGACCGAGGATCGTCGCATAGGCCGCGCCCGCAACGCCCATCTTCGGGCAGCCGAACAGGCCGAAGATGAAAATCGGGTCAAAGATGATGTTGATGATCGCGCCCGTGCCCTGGCTAACCATCGTCAGCAGGGTGCGGCCCGTGCTTTGCAGCAGGCGCTCGAAGAGGATCTGCATGAAAATGCCCATCGAGCCGAGCATAACGATTGTCGTGTAATCCACGCCGCTCTCGACGATTTCCGCGATATCGGTCTGCATCTCGAAGTACGGGCGCACAATCGTCGCGCCGCCGAGCATAAAGACAAGGCCGCAGATGAACAGCAGCATGATGCCGTTGGTCGCCGCGCGGTTCACGCCCTTCTCGTCCTTTGCGCCCAGCGCGCGGGAGAGCACCGCGTTCAGGCCCACGCCCAGGCCCGTCGAAACCGCGATCATCAGGTTCTGAATCGGGAACGCCATGCTCAGCGCCGTCAGCGCGTTTTCGCTCACGCGCGCCACGAACATGGAATCCACCACGTTGTAAAGCGCCTGCACGAGCATCGAAATCATAATCGGCAGGCTCATGGAAAAGAGCAGCTTGCCCACGGGCATCACGCCCATTTTATTCTCCTGCGCAGGAGATTCGTTTTTCACGTTGTTTTCAGCCGGATTCGCCATAGTTTTCCTCTCTCTCTGACAGACCTATTCACTCAATCTTTCATATTGCACAAGATTATATTTTAACGGCTTATAATCTTTCTGTCAATCCGTTTTCGCACAAAAACGCCGCTTTCCCCGTAAAAGGAAAACGGCGCTTTTTTGGCATATTCTCAATAGAACATCAAATACAGCAGCGTCACGCACAGACCCAGGCCAAAGAGCAGCAAGCCATAGCTCATCGTGTGGCTCATCTGGCTGAGCGCATCCATCGCGCCGTCCCAGACGGCGGAAATCCTCGCCATCGCGTGATGCTCGATCTGGTGGCCGCGCAGAACCGTGTGGTTCAGCCCCTCGGCCATGCCGTCGAATACGCCGCCGACGGCGCGGGTCACGGCATTGCCGACGGTGTTTTCCGGCTTCTTCTTTCGGGCGGAAAGCACCTTGCGGGCAATCAGGTCGGCCACAAAGTCCGTCAGGCCGCCGAGGAAGCCGAACACCGCCGCGAAGAACAGCGTCAGCGCGCGGATCAGCGGACGATACACGTAGGTTTCCAGCGTGATCTCGCTGCCCAGCCCCGCGAATTTCCCGCCGACGTCCAGCAGGCCGTAAATCGCCGGGCGATAGACGCGATCTTCGATATCCAGCCAGCTCGGCCAGAGATCGACGTATTCGCGCACACCCGCTTCTTTTTTAGTCAGCACCGGGCGGATAAAGGCCAGATAGACGACCAGACCGATGGCCAGCGAAATGCACGCGCCCTTGATGTTGGTCAGCGAGAAATAATGCACCGCGTGCGCGGGCGTGGCCGCGTTCAGGAAGCCGCCCGCGATATCCGCGATTTTATCCATCGTCAGGTTCGGCGTAAGGCCGAGCGCCGGCACAATCGCCGCGCTCACAAGCAGCGCCAGCGCGGAAAGCTTGCCCATGTACGGCTTTTTCGCCTCATAGGCAATCTGCTGCGTCGGGTGCTTCTCCCAGAACAGGCAGATGTACAGCTTGATCATGTACGCGCCGGTCAGACCGCCGGAGAACAGATAAATCCATTCCGCGCCGCGGTAGAGCAGCGCCAGCGCGCCCATGCCCTCTTCCGCCAGCAGCTCGGCGTATTCCACAATGCCTTCGTGAATCAGCGTCTTGGAAACGTAACCCGAGAAGCCCGGCACACCCATCAGGCCGACCGCGCCCATCAGGAACGCGAAATGCAGAATCGGCTTTTTGCGGCCGAATCCGCGCACGTCGTTCAGGTTCAGCTTGTGCAGGTTCATGTAAACCACGCCCGCCGCCATGAATAGAATCAGCTTGAAGAGCGAATGGTTGACCATGTAGAGCAGCGCGCCGCGCGCGGCCAGCGCGTTTTCCTCGCCCAGCAGACAGCCCATCGCAATGCCCGTGAGGATGAAACCGATCTGGCTCATCGAGGAACAGGCCAGCGTGCGCTTGAGGTTGACGGAGAACACCGCCAGCACCGCGCCGCCCAGCATCGTAATCAGGCCGAGCACAAGCAGCATATTGCCCCACGCCGCGCTCGCGCGGAAGATGTTCGCCGAAACCACGATCACGCCGAAAATGCCGGACTTGGTCAGGATGCCGGAGAGCAGCGCGGAGGCCGGTGCGGGCGCGACCGGGTGCGCCTTCGGCAGCCAGATGTGCAGCGGGAACATGCCCGCCTTCGCGCCGAAGCCGAAGAGAATGCAGATACTCGCCGCCCAGATTCTGCCCTTGTCCGGGCAGGCCTTCGCCGCTTCATACAGCTCGGCAATCGTCAGCGTGCCGACCGCGTTCCACAGCAGGAACAAACCCATCAGCATCACCATGCCGCCGATGATGGCGACGGCCAGATACGTTTCCGCCGCGCGCATCGCGCCGGGCGTTTCGTCGTGCGCGACCCACGTATAGGAGGTGAAGCTCATGATTTCAAAGAAGATGAACGTGGTGAACAGATCCGCGGAGAGGAACACGCCCACCGTCGCGCC
>CAKTXH010000093.1 GCA_934630975.1 uncultured Clostridia bacterium
TCGCCCTGCGCCAAAGCCCCAACATGATTATACATAAAAATCAGGGCGATGAAAAGCCCTGCCGCCCATCTTTTCGTGCCGCTCACCCCTGCTTTTCCTTTTTTTGCTCGGAAAACCGCGTTTCAAAATACCTTCGGTTCGCCAGCGCCGCCGCGTCGCCCGGGTGCAGCAGCAGCGCGCGCTCGTTCATCTGCGAGGCCAGCCGATACTTGCCCATGCGGTCGTAACACACGCAAAGCTGCATCGCGGGCACGTAGTCGTATAACTCCGGCTGCACAAACCCGCCGCCCTCCGGCGGCCTGCACAGCATCGCCGCGCGGTACCAGAAAGCCGCCGCCTGCCACGCGTTTTCCTCCATCTCCAAATCGCCCAGCGCGCAGAGCGCTTCCGCCCGCGGCGCGCCCAGCGCCAGCGAAGCCAGCAGCGACTGCCGCGCCTCTGCGCGCCGCCCCAGCCTTTGCAGACATTCCGCCCGCTGAATATACGCGTCGATTCGGTTTTCAATCCATCCGTCCGGCATGGCCAGAAACCGCGCGAACGCCCGCTCAGCCACGCCCGCATCGCCCCAATCCATCCATTCCCGGGCGTAATAATAGCAGTCCCGCGCGGTCATCCGCCGCCCGCGCGCCATCCATTTTTCGTAGATATCCAGATTGCGCCGTCCCTGCGGCGGCTTGTCGCCCCGCTCGTGGCGGATCACGATATTCTCGTGGAGCACGCTGCCCGTCACACGCATCGCCTCGTGCACCACGCCGGAAAAGACGAACCCCGCGTCCCGGCGCACGATCCGCTCCCGCTCGTAGATCAGCGACGGCCGCCCGTCACGCCCGATGCCCGTATGGTATTTCATCATCACCGCGTCCACGTCGGCGGTCAGGCGGCTTTTGAGCGCCATCAGCTTTTCCTTTTCGCTGCGCTCCATCACGTCGTCCGCATCCAGCCAGAAGATAAACGGCTTGGTTGCGTAGGCGAAGGACGCGTTGCGCGCGGCGGAAAAGTCGTCGTCCCACGCGTAGTCATAAACCCTGTTTGTAAACCGCCCGGCGATTTCCTTCGTTCCATCCGTCGAACCCGTATCCAGAATGACGATTTCATCGACCGCGCCCTGTACGCTGCTCAGGCAGCGCGCGAGCCGTTCCTCTTCATTTTTGACGATCATGCAAAGCGAAAGTTCCGTCATGGCGCTCCTTTCCGCCCCCGGTTCGGCGCACACCGGGCGGCCCTCTCTCATAGAGTATGTCGGGAGATGAAAAAACACGCTCCCCCATTTCCATGAAAGCAGGTGACTCTCTTTGCCGTATTATGTCGCAGGTTCATGTTCTCCGCAGAGCGGTCAAAGCGTCCCGAACATGCAGAATGTTCCGGGCGACCGTTTCGGCAATTTCTGCCCGCGTCCGCCGTTCCCGCCGCCCATTCCGCCGAACTGCCCCGTCTGCCCGACCGGGCCGCAAGGCTCTATCGGCCCGATGGGGCCGCAGGGCGTGCAGGGGCCGACCGGGCCGCAGGGGCCTCAAGGCCCGCAGGGTGCGCAAGGCCCGCAGGGCGCGGCGGGTTCCGTCGGCCCGACAGGCCCGCAGGGCGCGACCGGCGCGACGGGGCCGCAGGGCGTGCAGGGTGTTCAGGGTGCACAGGGCGTTCAAGGCCCGGCAGGCGCAACCGGCGCAACCGGCCCGACAGGCCCGGCGGGCGGCGCTGATCTTTCCGCCTACGCGTTCGGCGGCGTTGAAGGCTCACTGACCGCAGCGGCCAATACGCCGATTGCCTTCCCGACCTTCGCCGTTCAGCCCGCCGGTTCGATTACGCAGAGCGCGGGCACGTTCACCCTCGTCACGCCGGGCACGTATCTGGTGACCGCCGTGCTCAATCCGCCGTCCGGCTCGGCGCTCACGACGGACGCGGTGCTGCGCACCAACGGCACGGCCATTTCTTCCACGCAGACGCGCATTGACAACAACGATAACGCGGCTTCCTATATGCTCCAAACGCTCGTCACTTCCACCGGCGCAACGACCGTCAGCCTGACGGCCTCCTCCGCGCTGGCGCTGACCGGCGCAACCGCCGAGGATGCGCTCGCGTCGATTACGTTCCTGCGCGTGTCAGGTTAATTTCGCTTGTATACCCCGGGTGCAGGGCCGAAGCCCTGCTCGTTTCAATGGGGGTTATGGGGTTCTTAGGGGATTTAAGGGGGAGAAATCGAAATCTCCCCCTAATCCCCTAAGCCCAGCGGAGCGGCGTTTCCTATGCGCAAATCGCTTTATGCTCAGTTTGTTTCATCATGTATACGATTCATTTCAGTATACAAAACCCGCCCGGCAAGTGCCGAGCGGGTTGATTGTTTTTTCTATGCGATTAGTCGCCGAAGCCCGGCAGACCCTCGATCGCATACGCGCGAACCGGGCAGGAATCCGCGCCGAGAATCGGCAGCGGGGAATAGCTCATGAAGAACGTATCCTTCTCCAGATACTCCAGATTCTTGAGCACCTCGAGGAACACGCCGTCGTAAGCCATGATGATGTCGTGGAACGGCTTCACGTCCGCCTCGCAGTTCTCGATGGACACGCCGTCGCCGAAGCCGACGCACTTGACCTTGTGGTCGCGCATCCAGTTGGCAGTTTCCGCGTTGACGAACAGGCGCTTATCCGCCGGGCTGTTGGTTTCCGGTGTGAACGGCGGGAACTTCCAATTGCTGTCCAGAATGACGATATCGCCCTCCTGAATCCGGTCGCCGCAGGCGCGGTCGAGATCCGCGCCGGTGATGTGGCTGTTCGGCTCGAGGAAGTCGATATTGACGTAAATTGCGCGGCCCATGAACGTGGTCAGCGGCAGCTCGCCAACGGACTTGCCATCCTCAAAGTGATGATACGGGCACTCGCAGTGCGTGCCGAGGTGGCTGGTCAGATCCAGCGCGGTATGAAAATCCGGGATCGGCCCGCCGGTGTTATAGCGGATCAAATGGCAGCGACGGGTTTCGGTCTTCGGGTCGAGCACCTTCGTCAGATCGACGATACGCAGGTTGCCCATCTTGTATACGCAGTCAGGCATGGGGATTCCTCCTTTGGAGAGCTTTTGAAATCTTTGATACCTTGCGGTTTTATTATAGCAAAAACCCGTCTTTTGTCAATCGCAAACCGGCAGGAATTGCTTATCGACAAACGCTGCCTTTGGGTGTATGATGGATGCGTGAGAAAAGCGTTTCCCATTTAATTTGGAATCGACCCATTTCGGCATTTGTTGTTTGAGGAGATTTTCATGCCTGCATCGTATGTTCATCAGTCCGTCGCGGCGCACGCCGCCGACGCGCTTTCCTTATTTGATTCGCCCGCAGAGCGCAGTGCGCTGCTGGCCGGTGCGGAAGGGCCTGACCCGATGTTTTTCTGCTTCCGCCCCGGCAAGCCGTTCGCGCCGGTCGTCGCCTCCTTATTGCACACGCAGAAGACGGACGATTTTCTGCTCGTCCTCTGCGACGCATGCGCGGGCGACGCGCTTCTTCGCGCCTACTGCTGCGGCTTTTTCACGCATTATGCGACGGATACTACGTTCCACCCGTTCGTTTACGCGCACTCGCTGACGGCGGCGGGCAAGTATTCCGGCAACGCGCACTGCACGCTGGAGCACCAGTTGGAAACCCTGCATTACCGCCGCGAGGGCCACGCGACCGGTCTGCCCGTTCAGATGAGCGGTTTCGCCGCGCTGGATGACGCGCAACGCAAAAAAATCGCCGCCGCGTTGTCCGCCGCGATGACGCGCATTTTCCCGGATTCCGCGCTTTCGCCGAAGCGGCTGGAAACCTGCTTTTCGGATGCAGTCGGCCTGTGCCGCTTCCTGCGTTCGGAGGATGGCAAACGCTATCGCACGCTGGGCGGCGTGCTCTCTCCCTTCAAGCTGGACGCGACGCTCCACGCGCACATGATGCCCGCCGAGCCGCCGACGGCGGATATCGCCAACGACGCGCATGCCCCTTGGGCTTCCATCTGGACGCCGGAAGAAATCCGCCGCGACAGTTTCGGCGATCTCTTCGCCGCTTCCGTCAGCCGCTCGGAGGAGCTGGCGCTCTCCGCGAACGCACTGATGCTAGGGCGCGGCTCCTACGCCGCCCTGCGTTCGCTGCACGGCGGGTTGAGTTACGATTCCGGCCTGCCGTGGCAGACGACCTGCCCGCCGTCGCAGGCGCCGGGCGTAAAACCATAATTCCATAAAAAAGCGCACGTTTTTCTTGCAATCAAGCCTTCGATTGAGTATAATGCTCCTGTCACAAGCGATTCGTGAAGATGACAGGGCGCTGCTTCGCGCAGCGACGGTACGGATGCGTTAAGTGCTCGTGTATGGGAAAAGCACGGGACGAAGAAACAAGGCTTTCGCGGTATCCCTCCGGCCCAGAACTGTCTCTTTATCTGCGGTCATCTCTGCGAATCATCCCCGCCCGGTTTCCGGGTCTATGATACGCGGAGGTGTTTTTGATGCACAGCGTTTTTTCTCGTTTCCTCAAAAAATTTCCCGATTCCGCCCGCACCCTGCGCCGCACGCAGGCGCTGACCACCGTTGGCCTGTTTCTGGCCATTCAGATGGTGCTTTCCTCCTACGGCGTGATTCAGCTCAACGACAGTCTCAAGATTTCGCTGGCGCATCTTGCGCTCGCGCCGACGGCGATGCTCTTCGGCCCCGTCGCGGCCGCGCTTCAGGGCGCGATGAGCGACATTCTGGGCTTCCTGCTCAAGCCGACCGGGCCGTATTTCCCCGGTTTCACGATTTCGGCGGCGCTGGGCGGCGTGATTTACGGCGCTTTCCTCTTTGAAAGCGACTGCAAGCTCTGGCAAATCATCCTCGCCCGCGCGGTCATCATGGTGTTCGTCAACATCATGCTCAACACGTTTTTCCTCACGATGCTTTACGGCCCGTCTCAGGCGGCGCTGCTCCCGGTTCGCGCGCTGAAAAACGCCATGCAGTTCCCGATTGACTGCCTGCTGCTCACGGCCGTCTGCCGCACCGTGCAGCGGATTCCCATGCCTGCCGGGGTGAGGTAACGTTTTACGGCTTTCCGCTTTACAAAAAACGACATTCACGAAAGCTTCCGCTTCGTGAATGTCGATTTTTTTAATATTCAATGCCTTCCCGCGCCGCCAGCTTTTCCGTATCGAACGGATGCTTTTTCGCCTCGATTTCCGAAACGTAATCCGCGCGTTCGCGCAGCCAGTCCGGCGCGCCTCGCCCGGTGGAAACCACGTCGCCGAAGGCCAGCGCCGCGTCGATCAGCTCTTCGGCGTTTTCCCGCGTCACCATGCCGCAGGAGAGCGCGACATTCAGCTCGTCCAGCACCGTCAGCGCGGGCTGAATCGCTTCCGCCGTTTTCCGAATATCCGCCGCCTGCGCGTTCTGCTGCCGGGCGGCTTCTTCTTTTTCAGCCGCCGTCATCGCGAACACAAAGCCGGAAACCGGCTTGGCGGGATACACCGTCGCCCGCTCAAACGTGCGCAGCGCCGTCAGTTCGCCGCTTCTTCCGTCCTTTAAAAACTGCGCGACGAGCACACGCCGCCCGTGGCCGAGACTGCGCAGCGCCAACCCCATCGCCGCCGTCGTCTTGCCCTTGCCGCAGCCGGTATACACATGCAGTTTTCCAATCATGATACAGCCCTCCGATACAGATTCACAAAAAACTTGGGCGAAAGCATCAGCAGTGCGCCCTGCGCCGCCAGAACCGCGTCGCCGCTTTGCAGCGCGTACCGCGCCAGACTCCGCCGATTCGCCTTCAAAAAAGCCATCGCTTCCTGCGCGACCTCCGGCGGCAGGCGGTACGCCGGAATGTTCTTGCCGACGCTCAGCGCAATCTGCCCGACGCGCTTTTTGAGCGCCGATTTCGCCGCGCTCTTCGGCAGCGTCCGCGCCAGCGCATCCAGCCGCGCGCACACCTGCGCGTAACTGCCGCACCACTTCGCGCTCTTGGCAAACGAAGCCATGATGCTCCCCGGCCGCTGGCGGTAGGCCAGAATCACCTCGTCAAACGCCGCCGCGCGCTTCGCCCGAATCAGCGCGAGCGCTTGGAAAAGCTCGTCCTCAAACAGCAGCCCCTCCGCCATGCGCAGATGGTTTTCCAGCAGAAACGCGCGCCGATAGACGCATTGCCAAACCATCGGCTCGTATGTTCCGGCTTGGCATTGCGCCGCAAACAGTGTCCCGCCTTCCGTCGCGTCGGTCGGCTCAATCGCCGCGCCGTCGGTCGTTTCGCCCGTTTCGTCGTTCAGAAAGCAGAAGCGTGCCTTCGCCGCGTCCAGCTTCTTTTTCCTCGCCGCCTGCGTCAGCCGCCAGAGCGCCTCCGTGCGCGGCACATCGTCGCTATCCAGAAAATAGACGTATTCGCCCCGCGCCGCGTCCAGCCCCGTGTTGCGCGCCGCAGAAAGGCCGCCGTTCTGCGCCCGGCGAATCACGCGCGCGTTCGGATGCGCCGCGCAGTAAGCCGCCGCAATCGCCGCGCTGCCATCCTGCCCGCAGTCGTCAACCAGCAGAATTTCGCTTTCCTCCGCCGGAAGCGCCTCCAGCGCAGAAAGGCACGCCCCGATGTATTTTTCCACCTGATAAAACGGAATCACCACGCTCAGCAGCATGCAGTCCTCTCCCTCCGGGCGGCAATTCCGGCTTGTCAACCGCCCCGTTTTGTGCGATAATAAACCATGTATGTATTATAGCATATTGCTGCGCGGGAGGAAAGAGCGTTGATTAGCGTCGTTGTCATCGGCAAAAATGAAGGGGAGCGGCTTGTCGCCTGTTTGAACAGCGTCAGGGCCGCGCTGAACGTGCTGGCGCACGAGGTCGTTTATGTGGATTCCTGCTCGACGGATCAAAGTCTGCAAACGGCCAAAGCGATGGGCGCGCGCTGTTTTCTGCTTGCCGAGCGGCAGACGACGGCCGGGCTGGGGCGCTATGTCGGCGCGAAGGAAGCGCGCGGCGAGTATCTGCTGTTTCTGGATGGCGACATGCAGCTGCAGCCCGGTTTCGCCGAAAAAGCGCTGATGGTGATTGCCGCCAAAGGGTACGACGGCGTTTGCGGCATCCGCGAGGACGTGTATCTGCGCGGCGGAAAGATTGCAGGCCGCAACGAGAATTATTTCGGCTGTACGCAGGAGCGTATCGCGCCGGAATTCGGTGGTGCGCTGATGATCACCCGCGAAGCGCTGAATGCCTGCGGCGGCTGGGCGACGGATACCGTGGCCTGCGAGGAAGCCGAGCTGTACGCGCGGCTCAAGGCGACCGGCTGCCGCATCACGGAAATCCCCGTCCCGATGATCCTGCATACCGATGCGGTGCGCGACAGCCGCAGCCCGCTTTCCACCGTCTTTTCCGCGCGGCGGCTGGGCGAAGGGCAGGCGTTGGCCTGCGCCATGAAAGCGCATCAGGCGCGCGCCTATATCCGCCACGAGCGCGAAAAATTCACCTTTTACGCGCTGGATTGGCTGGCGCTCGTGCTGCTGGCCTTCGTGCCGACCCTCGGCCTCGGGCTGATGATGATGATCGAGTGCATGCAGCTGGGCTGGCTGCTGGCGAAAAAGCGCCCGCGCGCGTTCGTCTCGCAAAAACTGTTTTTCTTCGGGCTGCCGCTTGGGCTGATGACCTATCGCGAACGCAGCCGCGCCTATGCGGCGGAATAATCAAACGGGAGACGGCCCTATGACAAAAATCAGTTTTATCGTCGTGGCTTATAACGCCGCGCAGAGTCTCGACGCGCTGCTGGGCGACCTGCTGGCTCAAACCATCGCGCCCGAACAGCTCGAGGCGCTGCTGGTGAACAGCGCCTCCACGGACGACACGGCGCAGATCATGCGTCGCTTTGCCGACCGCGCGCCGTTTGAGGTGAAGCTGTTGGAAAACCCGAAGCGCTGGCTGGCCAGCGGCATCAACGTCGCCCTGCGCGCGGCGACGGGCGATGCGGTGATTCGGCTGGACGCTCACGCGCGCATGCCGAAGGACTTTCTGCAAAAGAATCTGGACGCGCTCGCCCGCGGGGAGGATATCGTCGGCGGAAGCGTCTGCGGCGCGCCGCCGGAAACCGCATGGGAAGCCGTCACCCGCGCGCTGGATACCTCCCGATTCTGCGGCGGCGCGGCGCCTTTCCGCAACGGCGGCGAAGCGCGCTATGTCGATACGCTGGCCTACGCGCTCTATCGCCGCGAGGTTTACGACCGCGTAGGGCTGTACGACGAGCGCCTGCGCCGCACCGAAGATAACGATATGCATTACCGCATGCGCAAAGCGGGCTATCGCTTCTATTTTTCGCCGGATATCGTCTCGTGGCATGCCGCCCGCAAAACCCTGCGCGGCCAGCTCAGCCAGAAGTGGGGCAACGGCTATTGGATCGGCCGGACGATGCGGATTCAGCCGCGCTGCTTTGCCCCGCGCCATCTCGTGCCCGCGCTGTTTGTGCTGGCGCTGATCGTGCTGACGCTGCTCTGCCCGCTTTCGCCGCTCCCGCTGGCCGCAATGCTGCTGCTTTACGGCGCGCTGGATGTGTTTTACGCCGCCAAAGCCGCGCTGGAAGCGCCCTGCGGCAAGTTGTTGACCTTCCTTTGTCTGCCTTTCCTGTTCCCGGTTGTGCATATCGTCTACGGCGCGGGCACGCTCTGCGGCCTGCTGCCCGGAAAGGCTGACGGCCATGCTTGAGTGGATCGACGACATCACGGATTTCATCTTTCTGAGCGACGCGCCGCAGCGGGCGGATATCCTCTTCATCCCCGGCAACGGCCACGCCGAGCCTTCCGAATACGCCGCCGAATTGTTTCATCAGGGCTACGCGCCCCTGATTCTCCCCTCCGGGCGCTTTTCCGTCACGACGGGCGAGTTTGACGGGCAGAAATCCGGCGCAAAGCATTACGACGGGCGCTTTGAAACGGAATGGGCGTTCATGCGCGCGGTGCTGCTGGCCAACAGCGTGCCGGACAGCGCCATTTTGCGCGAGGACGAGGCGACGTTCACCTATCAAAACGCCATCTACTCCCGCAGGCGCACCGACGCGGAAAAGCTCGCCATCCGCCGCGCGATTCTGTGCTGCATGCCGGTTCACGCCCGCCGCGCTAAGATGTACTACCAAACGCTCTTTCCCGAAGCGCGCCTGCTCCTCTGCCCCGCCCCGGGAGCGGATATCACCCGCGAAAACTGGATGCTCGAGCCGGACGGCATCGACCAGACGCTCGGCGAATTGACCCGCTGCGGCAGCCAGTTTCACGATATTCTGCGCGAAATCACCCTTTGATACAGTTTTGCGCCAAATCTTGTAAAAAAACGGTTGACAAGCGTTCCCTTCCATGCTATACTAAATAAGTGCTTAGGGGTATGGTGTAATGGTAACACGTGGGTCTCCAAAACCTTTGTTGAGGGTTCGAGTCCTTCTGCCCCTGCCA
>CAKTXH010000094.1 GCA_934630975.1 uncultured Clostridia bacterium
ACCGAGAGGTTATAATACAGCTATGAAACACATCGTTTGGGATTTTAACGGGACGCTGCTCAACGACGCGCAGCTTTCCGTGGATCTGGATAATTACGTCTTCGAGCAGATCGGCGTGCCGCCCATCACGCTGGAGGATTACCGAAGCAACATGACCATGCCCGTGCGGGATTTTTATCCCCTCGTCGGCGTGGATTACGACAAGCACAGCTATGAGGAAATTGCGCGAATCTGGCTGGATGAATTCAACCGAAAGGCTGTCGGCGTGGGGCTTCTGCCCGGCGCGCTGGACGCGATCAAGACCCTGCACGCGCAGGGTAGAAGCCAGTCGGTGCTCTCCGCTTCCTACGAGCCGTCGCTGAAAAAACAGTGCGATGCGCTGGGGCTGACTCCGTATATGAAGGATATCAGCGGCTTGCAGGACGAAAGCGCCAGCAAAAAGACGGAAATCGGCAGGCGGCAGCTCAGGGAGCTTGGGTTGACCGGCGCGGATGTGGTGCTTGTGGGCGATATGCTGGCGGACGCGCATCTGGCCGAAGCACTGGGCGCGGACTGCGTGCTGGTTTCGTGGGGACACAACGATTTGAAGCGGCTGGAATCCGCCGGGCTGCCGGTGGCGCACAGCTTTGGGGAACTGGAAGAGATTTTGAAGCGGTTTTAATTTAAGGCGTTTTGATCACCCTTCCACCGCTCACGCGGTCCCCCTCCCCTTTCAAGGGGAGGTCTGGGGCTTGTACCCTATACTTCCGAAAACGATGATTTTATGCAAAAGCCTTTTTCTACATTCAAAAATTCGTTTTGAACCTCAACCTCCCCTTTTAAGGGGAGGGGGACCATCCGCAGATGGTGGAAGGGTGAAAGGAGGATCACATGAGCGAAAAGACAGTCCACGCGGGGCATCGCGCGCGGATGAGAGAGCGGTTCATGAAGGAGGGGCTTTCCGGCTTCTCCGAGCATGAGGTGCTCGAGCTTTTGCTCATGTTCGCCATCCCGCAGCGGGACGTGAACCCGCTGGCGCACCGGCTGATCGAGCGTTTCGGTTCGCTGAGCACCGTTTTGGAAGCTGCCCCGTCGGAACTGATGCAGGTGACCGGCGTGGGCGAAAACGCCGCCGCGCTGCTGAGCCTGATGCCTCAGCTCATGGGCTATTACCAGCACAGCGCGATGGGCAGCAAGCCCGTCATCACCAATCTGGCCGAGGCGAGAAAATACGCGGGCGCGCTGTTCTTCGGCCTGCACGAAGAGCGCGTTTACATGATCTGCGTGGATCAGAGCGGGCGGGTGCTTCACCCGGCGCTGCTGCACCGCGGCACCATTGATCAGGTGCAAATTTACCCGCGGGAGGTCGTCGAAACCGCGCTGCGGTATCATGCGCATGCCGTGCTGCTGGCGCACAATCACCCCAGCGGCACAGCCGAGCCTTCGCAGGACGACTATGATTCCACCCGCGCGGTGATCAGCGCGCTGAACGTCATCGGCGTCCGCGTGATCGACCACCTGATTTTCGCCGGGGACAGCGTGTATTCCATGACGCAGAGCAGCCAGTACGACGGGCGGCAGAACGAAAAGGAAGTCAGCTATATGATGCGCAGCCGCGTCGTGCCCGGTCAGCGGGGAACGCTGAGGCAGGAGCAGGAAGACGAGCTGATTGCGCTCCATATCGGTGCGTCGGACGGCATATAAAGCAGAAACGGAAGGCTTAAAAGAGGCGGAAACGATGAAGATTTTGAGGAGGCTGCTGATGGTGCTTGCGGCGCTCGTTCTTTTCGGCGTGGTCTGCGCGGCGGGGCTGATCGGCTTTGTCTATTACAAGGAGACGCATCTGCCCCCGATGGGCGAATTTGACACGATTATCGTGCTCGGCGCGCAGGTCAAGGCGGATGGCACGCCTTCCGTCGCGCTGGAAAGGCGGCTGACAGCGGCGCTGGAGGAATATCGGAAGCAGCCGCGGCTGATGATCGTCTGCGGCGCGCAGGGGCACGACGAGCCGCGCGCGGAGGGCGACGTGATGCGCGACTGGCTGATCGAGCGCGGCGTGGCGGCGGAAGACATCGAGGCGGAGACAGGCTCGTTCAACACGCGCCAAAACCTCGGCTATGCGCAGTCCATCATGGACGACCGCGGGCTGACGGCGGCGCTGATCGTCACCAGCGATTACCACGTGCCGCGCGCGCTGGCGCTGTGCAGACAGGTCGGCATCATCGCCAGCGGCAAGGGCAGCCCCTCCAAGCCGGAATATTTCATCAAGAACCATCTGCGCGAGGGCCTGAGCTGGATTAAATTTGTGTGGGAGAGTCGGCATGAATAAGGAGAGACTGAAGACCGGGCTGGAGATGATGGGCGTTTCGGCGGACGAAACCGCGCTGGATCGCTTTGAAGCCTTTCACGCCATTTTGGACGAATACAACGCGCGCATGGATTTGACCGCCGTGCTCGACGAGGACGAGCGCGTGGATCGTCATGATCTGGACAGCGCCGCGCCGCTGGCGCACGGGCTGCTGGCGCAGGGCGCGAAGGTCATCGACGTGGGCACGGGCGCGGGTTTTCCCGGCATGCCGCTGCTGATTCTGCGGCCGGATTTACAGATGACGTTTCTGGATGCGCTGAACAAGCGCATCCTGTTCTTGGAGGACGCGTTAAAACGCCTCGGCCTGACGGCGGCGACACTGCATGCGCGCGCGGAGGACGCGGCCAGAATGGCGGCGCACCGCGAGCAATACGACGCGGCGGTTTCCCGCGCGGTCGCCAACGCGGCGACGCTGGAGGAACTGACGCTTCCGTTCGTCAAAAAGGGCGGCATGGCCATCGCGTGGAAAGGCCCCGGCGTGGCCGACGAGCTGACGGCGGCGCGGCGCGCGGCGTTTCTGCTGGGCGGCACGGTGCGCGGCACGGTGGACGCGCCGATTCCCCGGCGGGCGGACTGGGCGCACGTGCTGCTGCTGACGGATAAAACGGGCGCAACGCCGAAGGCGTATCCGCGCAAAGCCGGAACGCCGGGCAAAAAGCCGCTTGGAATGTAAAACAGAAAACGGGAAAGAAAAAAATGCTCACGAACCGGGGGGATGGGTTCGTGGGTGTTTTTTGTATGACGCAGAAAAAGCTGAGAAATTCCGTCAATTTTTCAAATGGGCGCAATCATCGGGAACAATACGCCGCGTTTCATCGTCGTATGTACGGAAAAATGATCAATACATGATCGAGGAGGAAAAACAATGGGCCGAAGTTTTGCCAGCTTTCATATTTACGATAAGATCAATTCGATAAATCCCATAGAGCTTGAAAAAATTTATTTGGATAAGTTTCATGACGTTGAACGGGAGACACAACGACGCGTTCAAGCGATACAGAGGGCGGGATTGGCTGTGAAACCCTTTTCGGAAAATGCGCTTCAAATGCTGAAAAAACAACTGATCAGCGAAAGAAATGCCGTTCAGTTTCAAAGGCAGAAAGATTTTTCCTCCATATTTGATCGCAGTCTTGGGTTTGAAACCATCGCGGAAGAAGCTCGCATATGGTCAATGACGGACAGCCATTTAATTCTGTATACGGCGATGTACGACGACGATATCTTCGTGGCCGGACTGTATCAGGACGGAAAAGCCATTGCTGCGCATGTAGTCGGAGACGATGCGCTGGAAGCTTACGGTTTCCAGAAATGCTGTTTTCAGGCGGATGATCTGAGGGAAAAGCTTGATTTAAAGGATCAAAAGCGTATTGAGCAATTCTGTAAGCAGACCCATGCGCGAAAAAGCGCCGGCATGCTTGAAGCGCTGCTGGGTATACGGCTTGATGCTGAAAGAACCATGTGAAAATGAAAGGTTTGCTTTGGAAAAAAGTAGCCGATTATTTCCATTATGCGCCGCCCTTCTCCTGCGCACAATGAGCGCAAAAAGGAGATGATCGTTTGCATGCTTCTTATCGCTATTTGTTGATCATTGTGGTGCTGGCGGCGATGCTCTGCCTGCTGCCCGCGAAGGGAACGGACGCGCCGAGCGTGGAAAAGCCGCAGACGGCGCAGAAGACGGAAATGGCGGAAGCGCCCGCCGGGGCGGATCTTTCCGTCAAGACGGACAGGGAGACATATCTGCACCGTACGCTGTATTACGCGCCCTGCGGCCACAGCGTCCAGCGGCGGGAAAAGCTGCCCGCGCAGCTCGTCGGGCTGACGCGCGCCGCGCTGGAAAAGGAAATCGGCGGGCTGTATGAAAACGCGGCGGTGACGGGCTTTTCCGCCGCCGAGGTGGATATGACCACGCGCATAGAGCTGCCCTGCCCGCTGCACTGGGTGCTGAAAGCGGGGGACGACGGCCTGCTTGCCGTTTTGCAGAACACGACCGGCGAGGCGCTGACCGTCGTGCGCCGGACGGATATCCCGCTGACGCTGGCCGCCGGGGAGGAGCAGGACGAGCTGCGCGACGGGCGGACGTTCGACGATGTGCAGGCTTTGGAAGGGTATTTGGAAAGTCTCAGCAGCTGATGAAAAGAATTCCTCCCCCGTTTGACACGAAACCGCAATCGAAGTATAATAAACGATAGCATTTTTTCATGTAGAGGAGATATTCATGAAGCCGCTTGACCAGTTTAAGCGCACCCCGCCCCGGCGCTATGACAAAGCGCCGCCGCCCCCGCCGGGGGACAAGCGCACCCTCGAACCGGCGATTCGCAAGCGCTACTTCGATGTGCCGACGTTTGACCATCGGCATATCGACCGCTGGTTGGGCGGCGCGGTCTGCGCCGTGATGCTGCTGACGCTGTGCAACGCCAGCGCGCCGATGAGCGACGTGCCGAGCGTGCAGCAGCGCTTTACCCAGTGGGCGGCCATCCAGAACGAAAAGACGGTGCAGCGGCTTCCCGGCCCTACGCCTGAGCCGGACAGCGCGCTGGCCGCGGCGGCCAGCTTCAATCCGGATCAGGAAAAGCAGGAAGTGAAGCAGGAAGCCAAGCAGGAAACGATTCTCGCGCAGGCCGAAACCCAGAAGGATACGGCGCAGACGCAGACCACGGCGGATACCTCCACCGGCTTCAAGCACTACGAGCCGGGTCAGCTCCATTATGAATCCGACAGCATCACCGTGTCCATCGAGCAGAAGACGAAGGACAGCATGACCTACTTCGTCTGCGACATTCAGCTCAGCAGCGTCGATCAATTCCGAACGGCGTTCGCGGGCGACGATTTCAAGAGCGGCATTTACGAGGCGGTCAGCGACATTGCCGGGCGCTATAATCCGGTGCTGGCCATCAACGCGGATTTCTGCCGCTATCATCGCAACGGCGTGATCATCCGCAACGGCGAGGTGCTGCGGCGGCAGAACATCCAGAAGCATCACCTGCTGATTGTGGATAAGGACGGCAACTTCTCCGCCCAGACGGACAGAAGTGGCAAGCAGGGCCTTGTCGCCAACAAGCTGGAACAGGCGCAGACGTGGCAGACCTTCGAATTCGGCCCGGTGCTGGTGCAGGACGGCAAGGCGGCGACGCTGCCGTCGAGCTTCTACGTGAACTGCCACGACGGTTATTACGAGCCGCGCACGGCCATCGGCCAGATCGGCCCGCTGCATTACATCGTCATCGTGGTGGATGGCCGCCGCGAGGGTTATTCCACCGGCGCGAGCATCCCGCAGCTCCAGCAGCTCTTCCTCGACGAGGGTGCGCAGTTTGCGTTCAATCTGGACGGCGGCGGCTCGACGACGCTCTATTTCCGCGGCGAGGTCATCAACATGCCTTCCGGCGGCAAGGAGCGCTCGGTGAGCGACGTGATCATGTTTACCAACTAAGGAGTCATCTATGAAAAAAATCATCTCTTGGGCGGCGCTGATGCTGGCGCTCTGCCTGCCGGTCTGCGCGCTTGCGGCGACCGAACCGAACACCAAAACCATCGAGGATACGACGACCTACGAGGGCGACACCATCAAGATTACCATTGATCAGTGGTGCTATGCGTTCAACCGCACGAACCTGCGCTTCTTCGTCGCCAATGTCTATGTGGACGATCCCGCGCAGCTGCAAACCGCGTTTGCCGGGGAACAGTATTCCAAGGATAACGCGGAAGCCACCAGCGCCATCGCCGAGCGCCACGACGCGATTCTGGCCGTCAACGGCGATTATTACAACTACAAGGATAAGAACGGCCTTGTCATCCGCAACGGCGTGCTCTACCGCGACGCGGCCTCCACCCGCGATCAGCTGCTCATCATGAACGACGGTACGTTCGTCGCCCTGCCGCGCGGCACGTATACCGCGGGCGAGGGGCAGAAGTACATCGACGAAGGCGTTGTGCAGAGCTTCACCTTCGGCCCGCTGCTGGTCAACGACGGCGAGGCGGTGGAGCTGCCGGAGAAATACATCATTTCCACGAAGGACACGATTCGCGAGCCGCGCACGGCCATCGGTCAGGTGGATGCGAATCACTACGTCGTCATCGTCGCCGATGGCCGCCGCGACGGGTGGAGCGACAAGGGCATGACCTTGCAGGAGCTTCAGCAGGTGTTCGTCGAGCAGGGCTGCAAGGTGGCCTATAACCTCGACGGCGGCGGAAGCGCGACGATGGTGCTGGGCAGTCAGCGCGTCAACAAGACCAGCGGCTCGCGCGAGCGCAATGTCAGCGATATCGTTTATTTCACGAAGTAACGCGGGAGGCTTGGTTTTATGCGCAAACGCATCGCGCTTTTTCTGCTTGCGCTGGCGGCCTTCGCCTGCCCGGCGCGCGCGGAGGAGGGAAGCCCGCTTTTGAGCGTGGACGACCTGCTGGAGCTGGAGGGCAGCTACGAGGCGTTTCTCGAGGAGCTGGGCGACCTGGCGGTGGAGCGCGGTCTGCTTTCCGAGGAGGATCGCGCCGCGTGGCACGACGTGCAGTTGGGCGATTTCTTTCAGAACGGCGGCTATGGTTCGATTCTGGTGAGCTATCTGCCCGGCGCGCTCGGCTATACGCGGGAGGAGGACACGCTGCTGAACCTCTCCGCCGCGTTTGACGGCGGCAGGCTCGAGCTGATGACCATGCGGCGCTATACGCCGGGGGACAGCACGCTTTCCGGCCTGATGCTCACGCCTTCCGTGGCGGACGCGGGCGGCGCGCCGATGGACGTGCATTATACGCTGAGCGCGACGAGCGGCATGTTTATGAAGTGGGATGCGCTGCTGGGCACTTACGTCACCGTGGGCACGACGGCGGAGAGCGACGGCGAAACCGTCGTCTGGAGCGACCAGACGCCCGCCGCCGATGCGAAAGACCCGGTGATTTCCATCACGCTGACGCGAGCCGATATCCAGACGACGCTCGCGGAAGCCGAGCTGCTGCTGCATGTGGATGGCGAGGGCTATCTGCTGGGCGATGACGCGCTGACCATCAACTAAAAAGAAAAATCCTCTCAGGCGGGCAGAAAACGCGCCTGAGAGGATTTTTTATATGTTCTGCGCAATCAGCACCGCGCCGGAGACGACCAACAGACAGAGCACCAGCTTTTTGATCTGCTGGTCGTCGATTTTTTGGCTGACCGCAATCCCGGCAAACAGGCCGACGAGCATAAACGGCATGAGCTTGACCGCCAGCACCAGTGCGGCGCGGTCGAGAATCCCGAGCGCCACATAGAGCGCGAAGCGGAACACGTTTTCCGCCAGAAACACAACGCTGATGTTCGCTTTGAACGCGCTGCCCGTTTCCGTGATGCGGCTGACGTAGGCCGCCAGCAGCGCGCCCACGCCGAACAGACCGCTGAGCACGCCCGCGGCGACGCCGACCAGCGCCGTCATCCATTTGCTTTCCTTCTGCGGTTTGCCCTGCCCGCGCATCATATCCAGCGCGATGAAAATGATGGCTGTGCCGAAAATGATTTTGACGATGCGCCCGTCGATGTGGCTGAGCATCAGCGCGCCGGGAATATTGCCCGCCAGCATCAGCGCCGTCAGCGGCAGAAAGACTTTCGGCTCAAGGCTCTTTCGGTTCTGCCACGTCAAAATGGCGTTGCCCGGAAAGCCGAGCGCCAGCTCCACCGGGGAGATGCTCGCGTTGCTCACGCCAAAGCTCAAAATGCTTTGAAACACCAGCGTATTGGCAAAGCCGCAAAGCCCTTTGATGAAAAACGCCGCAAGGGTCGCGAGGATGAAAAGCGACATGGATAAAGCCCCTCCGCTAAAGATGAAACAAGGAAATTAAGCCAATACATCTTTCCAGTTTTCAGGAAATCCCATTGTGAATAAATTAGCTTCTGGGTAGCTTTCGATTAAACCGATCAAGGAAGCCTTGAAATTTCGCCAAGCGACGTCCCCTTGTGTCATTCGCTTCAATACGAGCAAAACGGAAAACAGTCGATTGTTTTGATAGGGGCGGTGTTCTTTGTAAAGCGTAGGGGTCTGCTTAAAGGGCATATTGTAAATTCTGCCATAATGAGCGCATGTGTTGCGGATTTCAACCAGAGCCAGAATCCAGCTTTTTAAGTGATAGGCATCCGTGTGATAGTTGGCGGCAACGGCCGCCTTATCTTCAGGAAGCATCAGCGTAAATATAGAAGACAGCATGCCGAAGGAGAACAACTCGACCGCGACCCAGATAGGAAAGCGGCCGCCGTATTTTTTCTGATGGTGCAAAACAAACGGAATCGTCCTTTGAGAGAAAATTTCCTTGTCAAGTTTTTTCATTGTTTTGGCATGGATGCTTTCGCCGAATTTATTACTGAGAGATAGAAAGTGATTGGGATCTCGATATCCTTCGGAGCCATAGGTCATAGCGAGGTGATACGCAATTTTTGTCCGCAATTCAATTTCTAGCTCCTCAATGACGGGAATAAGAAGCGTTCGCAGATGTGCGTCAAAAGCATACAGCCGATAGAGGTGCTCTAGGGAAATGCCGGGCAGATACATTTCCGGATTTTTAGAATCCTTTAATCCAATACCGTAAGCGCTGAGTCGATAATAATTCACTTTTTTCAAAATGAGCAAGGCTTCATCCGAATTGGCGATGGTCAAGCCGTGCTTTTTTTGTAAATGGGTGATTTGTTCCTGATAACTCAGGGGATTCTTCAAAGGTTCCATCAGCTTCACTTCTTTTGGATACAAAAAGTCCCACCTTGGTCCGCATGTGCAAAGCACCTCAGCGTGGTGGGCTCGATCAGTCTTATTATATGCGCCTTGAACCGTGATGTCAACCATTTTTAAGGAACCGCTGATTAAATCGCGATATGCACAAGCACCAATGGCTGATATAATATAGGTATCAAGCAAAGGCGGTGCAT
>CAKTXH010000095.1 GCA_934630975.1 uncultured Clostridia bacterium
TTCGCCAAGCGCGTGCCGGGGCTGAAAACCATCACCAAAATCAACCGCATCACGTTCAACGACGTGATCGACGGGCTGGAACTGGGCAGCGTCATCTACCCGAAATACATCACCTCCGAGGCGATTATCGCCTATGTGCGCGCCCGCCAGAACTCCATCGGCAGCAACGTCGAAACGCTCTACCACATGTTCGACAACCGGGTGGAGGCGATTGAGTTCCGCGTCGGCGAGGATGCGCCGGTCATCGGTGTGCCGATTATGAACCTGAAGCTCAAGGACAGCCTGCTGATCGCCTGCATCAACCGCGGCGGCAGAATCATCTTCCCGCGCGGCCAGGACACCATCGAGCAGGATGATACCGTGATCATCGTCACGACCCATTCCGGCTTCGGCGATATCAGCGATATTCTGCGCTGAGGGGCGGAAGGAAAGAGAAGATGAATACAAAAAGCATACGCTATATTCTCGGCTGGATTCTCAACATCGAGGCGCTGCTGATGCTTCTGCCTGTGGCGACCGCCGTGTTTTACCGCGAAGAGGAAGGCGTTGCCTACGCGCTGGTGATGGCGGTCTGCGCGGCCGTCGGCGCGCTGATGACGTACAAAAAGCCGAAGAATCCGAGCTTTTACGCCAAGGAGGGCTTTGTCTGCACGGCGCTGGGCTGGATTCTGATGAGCGCGTTCGGCTGCGTGCCGTTCATGCTCACAGGGGAAATCCCTTCCTTCATCGACGCGATGTTTGAAATGGTTTCCGGCTTTACGACGACCGGCGCGAGCGTTGTGCTCAACGTGGAAACGCTCAGCCATTGCACCAACATGTGGCGCTGTTTTTCGCACTGGATCGGCGGCATGGGCATTTTGGTGTTTCTGCTGGCGGTTCTGCCGCTGGTCGGCGGCAGCAACATGCAGCTCATGAAGGCGGAAAGCCCCGGCCCTTCGGTCGGCAAGCTGGTGCCGAAGGTGCGGTTCACGGCGCGGATTCTCTATGTGCTCTACGTCGCGCTGACGCTGCTGCAAGTGCTGGTGATGCTGATGGGCGGCATGACGCTTTACGAGGCGCTGTGCACCTCGTTCGGCACGGCGGGCACGGGCGGCTTCGGCATTTACGGCGACTCCATCGCGGGCTTTTCGCCGTTCCTGCAATGGGCGATTACCCTGTTCATGATTGCCTTCGGCGTGAATTTCAACGTCTACTTTCTGCTGTATATGAAGCGCCCGAAGGACGCGCTGCACTGCGAGGAGATGCACTGGTATTTCGGCATTATTGTCGCGGCGGCGCTGATGATCTGCGCCAACGCCTACGACGTCGCCATGACGCTGGAGGGCAACCTGCGCCAGTCGTTCTTTCAGGTGGCCTCCATCATCACGACGACGGGCTTCGCCACGGCGGATTTCAACCTCTGGCCGGGCTTTTCGCGCGGGATTCTCGTGGTGCTGATGTTCGTGGGTGCCTGCGCGGGCAGCACGGGCGGCGGCTTCAAGGTCTCCCGAATCGTGATCGGCTTCAAATCCGTGCTGGCGTATCTGGGCGCGTTTCTGCACCCGCGCGCGGTGCGCAAGGTCAAGTTTGAGGATAAGGACGTGGACGCGGAAACGATGCACGCGATTTGCGTCTATTTCATCGCGGCCATCGGCCTGTTTACGATTTCGGTGCTGCTGGTCGCGCTGGATGGGTTCGATCTGGTGACGACGTTCTCCGCCGTCGCGGCGACGTTTAACAACATCGGCCCGGGCTTGGGCGCGGCGGGGCCGACGAGCAACTTTGCCGCGTTCAGCGATTTCTCCAAGGTTGTGATGACGATGGATATGCTGCTCGGGCGGCTCGAGGTATTTCCGATGCTGATGCTGTTCTATCCGCCGCTGTGGAAGGAGAGCATCGGCGAGGCGCGCATCCGCCGCAACCGCACCGCGCTGCACTGAGGGACACGAAGGAGGCTTGCACGATGAGATGGGGAATTCTTTCCACGGGAACAATCGCTAAAAACTTTGCGCAGACCGCGGGGCAGATGCCGGATGTGCAGATGCAGGCGGTCGCCTCCCGAAGCCGCGAGAGCGCCGAAGCGTTCGCGAAGGCGTTTGCCATTCCGACGGCACACGACAGCTACGAAGCGCTGGCGAACGACCCGAATGTGGACATCGTCTACGTCGCCACGCCGCACAGCAGGCATTTTGAAGATATGAAATTGCTGATCGGCGCGGGCAAACACGTGCTTTGCGAAAAGAGCTTCACCACCGACGCGGAGCAGGCGCGGGAAATCTTCGCGCTGGCCAGGAAAAAGAACGTCTTCGTGATGGAGGCGTTCTGGACGAAGTTCATCCCGCTGTATCGGCAGATCGAGGGGATTCTGGCGAGCGGCCGATTGGGCGAGATTCGCGCGGTGACGGCGCAGTACGGCTATACCACGGCGCGGGAAGCGCGCAAGTTTGATCCCGAGCTGGCGGGCGGCACGCTGCTGGATATCGGTGTGTACGCCATCGGCTTTGCCTGCATGATGATGGGTTACGCGTTTGACGATGTGCACAGCGAGCTGGTGATGAACGGCGTCGGCACGGACGCGCTGGACGCGATGACCCTGCGAAAGGGCAGGGCGGTCGCCCAGCTCACGACGGCCATCGGCGCGAATATGCCGACCTTCGGCGCGGTTTACGGCACAAAGGGCCATATCGACATCCCGGATTTTAAAAACCCGACGCGCGCCGCGCTGTATATCGACGGGCAGACGCCGGAGGAACTGACGCATCCCTTTGAAATCAACGGCTTTGAGTATGAGATCCGCGAGGCGCAGACCTGCGCCGCCGCAGGCAGACTGCAAAGCGAGCGCATGACGTGGGAACAGACCGTCGCCGTCATGCGGATTATGGATGAAATCCGTCGGCAGAACGGGATGCGGTTCCCGTTTGAAGGCAGGCAATAAAAGCGCACCCTCATTATATTGCAACGTAAAGTGGGAATTCCAAGAACCTCAGGTTCTTGGCGGGGTATGGGGCAGCGCCCCAACGTTTTCGATAACGAAAAGCGCCGATGTCCGTGGTGAGCGGAGATCGGCGCTTTTCATTGTGGAAGGGAAATAAATGAGGAAGGGGAAGAAAAAAGGAAGATACTTTTGCCTTCGCCGTGATGTGGAGGGGGGAGAAAAGAAAGCGAAGGCTCGTAAAGGAGGATGGGAATCAACCTTTACGAGAAGCATTATAACGCCGGAATGTGGCAGAAATATGATAGAAAAGCGGAATTCCGCGGAAACACCCGTTAAGAATGTGTATATTTGTGCGAATTTGACCGCCTGAAAACCCGGAGGTTGCCCTTTTTCGGCCATTGTGATACACTACAAAGAGAAAAGCGGAGGGAGGGCGCGCATCATGCTCAAAAAACTGCACGGTCGGAAGCTGGCCGTCTGCCTGCTCGGTGGGGCGATGTACGCGCTGTTCACCGCTTTTGGCTGGCAGGCCGAGCACGACGGACACATCCGCCTTGTTTATGCGCTGCTGACGGCGGCGCTGCTGACCGGGCCGATTGCGGCGCTGCTTTCCGTGCTGCTGGAGCGCGGCTATGCGCGCTCGATCAAGGCGGAGAAGCCTTTCCGCACGGGACGGGCGTTCGCGTTCATACTGGCCTGCTATGTGCCGATGTTTTGGGTTGCGTTCCCCGGTTCGTTTGCCTACGATGTGCCGTATCAATTGCGGCAGGTGGTCACAGGCACGTATTCGACGCATCATCCCCTGCTGCATACGCTGCTGGTCGGCGGGCTTTTGCAGCTCGGCCGGGCGCTGGGGGATATCGACGTCGGCGCGGCGCTGTATACCGCGTTGCAGATGGCGCTGCTGGCCGGATGCTTTGCGCTGACCTGCGGCTCGGTTGCGCGGCAGTCCGGCGCGCGGGCGGCCAAAAAGGCAGCGGTCTTTTTCGCGCTCTATCCGCTGCACATGGTGATGGCGGTGAACGCGACGAAGGACGTGATCTTCGGCGGCTTTTTCGCGCTGACGCTGGTGCTTCTGAACGAAACGCACGAGCGGCCGATGCGCGGATTGACGCTTCAAATTGCGGCCTGCGGCGCGCTGACCGTGATGCTGCGCAACAATATGGCGTATGCCGCGCTGGTGTGGCTGGCGCTTTGGGCGATTGGCGCGCGCCGAAAAGGAAAAAACGCGGCGCTGGCCATGCTGCTGGCGCTGGTCGTCGGACTTGGCGGAAACGCGGCGCTCAAGCGCGCGACCTGCGCGGAGAACGGCGACATGAGCGAAATGCTCTCCTGGCCGATTCAGCAGCTCGCCCGCGCGCGGCTGTATGACGGCGACGAGCTGAGCGACGCGGAGAAGGAAGCCATCGACGAGCTGATGCCCGGCGAGGCGTGGCGGCGCTACGACCCGACGATTTCCGACCCGGTGAAATTCGAATTTGATACGCAGGCGTTCCGCGCGGATGCGAAGAAATATATCGGCGTATGGCTCTCGGTCGGGAAAAAGTGCGCCGGGACGTATCTGGATGCGACCGCCGCGCTGACCTATCCGTTCTTCTACCCGTACCGCGAATACCGCGTCTCGGGGTATTACGTGCAGATGGGCATGTCCGAAGCCTACGACCCGAGCTGGTGCAGCTTCGATCCGCCGGAAAGCCGAAGCCTGTTCCCACGGGTGCTGGCGTCGCTGTCGTGGCGCTTCGGCGCGAAAGGCGCGATGCAGATCCCCGTTGTCGGCTGGCTGTTCAATACGGGCGTGATTGTTTGGGTAATGCTGTTCTTCGTCCTGCGGGAGATGTATTGGGGGCGTTGGAAACGCTTTGGCGTGGCGCTGCTGCCGGTGCTGCTCTGGGGCACGTACCTGCTCGGCCCGGTCATGGCCGGACGGTATATCTATCCCTTTGTCTGCGTTTTGCCCGTGCTGGCGGCAAGGCCGGGAAGAAGAAAAGAGGCGGCGGAATGTGACTGACGTGAACGTAAAACCCGAACTTGTGCAGGAGCTTTGTACCTTTGCGCGGGAACGGAAAATCCAAAAGTTGCTGCTTTTCGGCTCACGGGCGCGAGGAGATAACCGCCCCAAAAGCGATATTGATTTGGCGGTTCAAGGCGGCGACGTAGCGGGGTTTACGGATGATGTGAATGAAAAGGCGCGGACGCTGCTGTTTTTTGACGTGATTGACTTGAATCGCCCCCTGCCCGACGCGTTTCGCGCAGAAATTATGAAGGATGGCAAGGTGCTGTATGAAGAAATACGATAATTACGCGTCTAATCTGGCGGTGCTCAAGCATGCCGACGAGCAAGCGCTGGATAACGAATTTGTCATCGGCGGGATTAAAGATAAGTTCTGCCTGCAATTTGAACTTGGCTGGAAACTGCTCAAAGAGCTTTTGCTGTATGAAGGGCGCGCCGAGGCGGCGACGGGCTCTCCGAGGGAAATCATTAAAGCGGCGTATACGGTTTATGATTTTATGGATGAGACGGTTTGGATGGATATGCTGCGCGACCGAAATGCCAGCACCCATATCTATGACGGCGAAGAGGTTCGAAGGCTGGCTCAGCGGATCATTGACCGCTATATTCCCGCGTTTGAACAGATGCAAGGCGCGATTCAGACGCGATACGCCGATGTTTTGAACGAATTGTGATTGATCCTTTTATCGCGAAGCGAAAAAAACGGGAAGTGCAGGAACCTCAGGTTCCTGCTGGGGTTTGGGGCAAAGCCCCAACATAACGCCCCAACGAACTCAGGGAGGTATAAACATGCGATTGGATAAGTATCTGAAGGTTTCCAGAATCATCAAGCGCCGCACGGTGGCCAAGGAGGCCGGCGAGGGTGGGCGCGTGAGCATCAACGGCAAGACGGCCAAGCCTTCCACCGAGGTGAAGGAAGGCGACGTGATCGAAATCCGCTTCGGCGAAAAGCTGGCGCGGCTTCGCGTGCTTTCCGTCGCGGAAACGGTGCGCAAAAACGAGGCTTCGGCCATGTACGAGATGCTCGAAGGGGAGGAAATGGAATGAACGCGGCGGTGATTGTCGCGGCCGGGCGCGGTACGCGCATGGGCTTGGAGCGCAACAAGGTGCTCGCGCCGCTCTGCGGTGAACCGGTCATTGCGCGGACGGTGCGCGCGTTTGAACAGACCGGCTGGTTCGACGGCGGAATCGTCGTCGTCACGGGCGCGTGCGATTTGGATGAAATGAAGCGGATCCTTGCCGACGCGGGGCTGAACGCGCAGGTCGTTCTCGGCGGTGCAGATAGACAGGAGAGCGTCTGCCGCGGGCTGGCGGCGACGAACCCCGATGCGGATTACGTCGCGATTCACGACGGCGCGCGCCCGCTGGTGACGGCGGATGTCATCGCGCGGACGCTGGAAAGCGCCCAAAAATTCGGCAGCGGCGTGGCCGCGGTTGCGCTCAAGGACACGGTGAAGCGCGTCGATGACGGCGGCGTGGTGGTCGATACCCCGCCGCGCGACTGGCTGCGCGCCGTGCAGACCCCGCAGACATTCGAAGCCGGGCTGATCCGCAAAGCGCACGCGGCCTTTGCGCTCGGCGAGCGCGCGACGGACGACGCGGCGCTGGCGGAACGCATGGGCGTGGCCGTGCATCTGACGGAAGGCGACGTCGAAAACATCAAGCTGACCACGCCGGAGGATATGCTGCTGGCGCGGCAGGTGATTTTGAAGCGCGAAGGCAAAAAGGAGGAGAAGCCCATGATGCGGGTGGGTCACGGTTACGACGTGCATCGGCTGGTGGAAGAACGCAAGCTGATTCTCTGCGGGGTGGAAATCCCGTATGCGCTGGGGCTTTTGGGGCACAGCGACGCGGATGTGGCGCTGCATGCGCTGATGGATGCGCTGCTCGGCGCGGCGGCGCTGGGCGACATTGGCCGCCACTTCCCGGATACCGACCCGGCGTACAAGGGCGCGGATTCCGGCAAGCTGCTGGATCACGTGGTGGCGCTGCTGGAGGAGAAAGGCTATGCCGTCGGCAATGTGGATGTGACGATCATCTGCCAGCGCCCGAAGCTCAAGGATTACATCGAGCAGATGCGCGAAAACGTGGCGCGCCATCTCAAGGTGGATGTGGACTGCGTGAACATCAAGGCGACGACGACCGAAAAGCTGGGCTTCGAGGGCGAAGGGCTGGGCATTTCCAGCCATGCGGTTGCCTGCATCGAAAAAGCGTAATTCATGGCCAGAAAAACGAGAAACCGCAGAACAAAATACAAAAAACGGAATCCCATTGCCGCGCTGCTGGACGGTCTGCTGACTCTGCTGGATCGTGTTTTGGAGGGCTTTGCGGCGGCGGTTGTGGCGCTGATTCGCGGCTTGGGCAAGTTGATTCTGCTGCTGATGCAGGGATTGCTGTGGCTGGTCAAGCATCTTTTGTTGCTGGTTGCGTGGCCTTTTGGCCGGCTTTGGCGGCTGGTGGTCGGCAGGCGCAACCGCGCGCACCGCTGCCTGCGGCTGACGGGCTTCGAATTTGAAGAATACATGGCGCAGGTGCTCAAAGACAACGGCTTTCGGCACGTCGAGGTGACGGTGGAGTGTGGCGATCAGGGCGTGGACATTCTCGCCGTGCGCGGCGGCAAGACTTATGCCATCCAGTGCAAAAACTACGCCGGGGCGGTGGGCAATACCGCCGTACAGGAAGCTTACGCGGGCGCGGAATACTACGGATGCGACGTCCCCGTGGTCGTCTGCCCGACGGAATTCACGATTCCCGCGCGGGAGCTGGCCGAATCGACGGGCGTGGAGCTTTGGGACGGCGAACGGCTTTCGCACATGATGCGCGTCAGCGGGCGAAGGCCGCACCACGACCCGAGGCGGGACGACGAGCTATAATCAGGCTTGACAAATCACGTTTTTTTTAGTATCATGACGGTGCGAATCGCGTTGAAGGGGTTGGCAGCCCGGAGCGGCGCGCACAAAACGAATAATCAAAAGTGGGCATGCTTTTTACACATGCCAACAAGGGTGGAACCGCGGAAGAGAGTCTTTCGTCCCTTGAATCCAAGCGTGGGCGCGGATTCGGGGCGGCGCTTTCGCGGTTCTTTGTTTTTCCCCGGGCGATGAGAAAGACGAGAGAAAGAAGGGTTTTTCATGGCAAAGGTGCAAAACGACACGATGGACAAGCTTGTCGCGCTGTGCAAGGGCCGCGGCTTCGTGTTCCCCGGCTCTGAAATTTACGGCGGTTTGGCGAACTCCTGGGATTACGGCCCGCTGGGCGTTGAATTCAAGAACAACGTCAAGCGCGCGTGGTGGAAGAAGTTCGTGCAGGAGAACAAGTACAACGTCGGCATCGACTGCGCGATTCTGATGAACCGTCAGGTTTGGGTGGCGAGCGGCCACGTCGGCAACTTCAACGACCCGCTGATGGACTGCAAAGCCTGCAAGGCGCGCTTCCGCGCAGACAAGCTGATTGAGGACTGGGCGAAGGCCAACGGTCAGGAGATCGAGGCGGACGGCTGGACGAACGAGCAGCTTGAAAGCTTCATCGAGGAGAAGCAGATTCCCTGCCCGACCTGCGGCAAGCACGATTTCACGGGCATCCGCAAGTTCAACATGATGTTTAAGACCCATCAGGGCGTGACGGAGGACGCGAGCAACGAGATCTATCTGCGCCCGGAGACGGCGCAGGGCATCTTCGTCAACTTCCCGAACGTCGCCCGCACGACCCGCCGCAAGCTGCCGTTTGGCGTCTGCCAGGTGGGCAAGAGCTTCCGCAACGAGATCACGCCGGGCAACTTCATCTTCCGCATCCGCGAGTTCGAGCAGATGGAGCTTGAGTTCTTCTGCATGCCGGGCACGGATCTGGAGTGGTTCAGCTACTGGCGCAGCTACTGCCACGAGTGGCTCAAGGGTCTGGGCATCAAGGAAGAGCATCTGCGCCTGCGCGACCACAAGCCGGAGGAGCTGGCGCACTATTCCAAGGCGACGACGGACTTCGAATATCTCTTCCCGTTCGGCTGGGGCGAACTTTGGGGCGTGGCTGACCGCACGGATTTCGACCTGAAGGCGCACCAGACGACTTCCGGCAAGAGCATGGAGTATCTGAACCCGACGACGGGCGAGAAGGTCATTCCGTATGTCATCGAGCCGTCCCTGGGCGCGGATCGCGCGGCGCTGGCCTTCCTGTGCGAAGCCTACGAGGAGCAGGAGCTTGA
>CAKTXH010000096.1 GCA_934630975.1 uncultured Clostridia bacterium
GATGGCGAAGACGCACATCAGCACGGCCAGGGCAAGGGTCAGGAGCTTTTTCATAGCTAAATCCTCCTTGATGTTTCGCGCGGTTCTTTGGTTGACACATACAGTATAGCACAGGTGCTCAAATGAAAAAAGAGGAAAAACAGCAAAAGTTCGGTTTTTTTTTCGTCCGTTTGACGGATTGTAAAAAACGGGTAAAGCAAATCGTGCAGAATGTGAAAAACAATTCAAAAAAACCGCACGGGCAGGAAAAACGGATGCGCGCGGTTGCGGATTGGGGATAAAAAAGCTATAATGTCTTTTAGCTCGAATCATTTTTGAAACATGGGTTGTCTACAAACGCCAGGATAAATGGAAAAGGCTTTTTTGATGCGTGCCGGTTTTCTAAAAAATGGAAGCCTCCCACAAAAAGACGCGGTTTTAAGATTTGTATGGATTCAGGATGAAGAGGTTTATATGATTCAGGAAAAGATTCAGGCGAAGGGCATTGAGATTGCCGTTCTTACAGCGCAGGAGCAGGCTGATTATATCAGTCTGACCGATATTGCAAAATACAAAAGCGACGAACCGAATGACGTTATTCGGAACTGGATGCGTGTTCGGGAGACGATTGAATACCTCGGCTTATGGGAGCAGTTGAATAACCCTGATTTTAACCCCGTCGAATTCGACGGGTTT
Organism: uncultured Clostridia bacterium; assembly: GCA_934630975.1. Classification (GTDB taxonomy): domain Bacteria; phylum Bacillota; class Clostridia; order Christensenellales; family Aristaeellaceae; genus Ventricola. Next base: position 676 of record CAKTXH010000096.1, read on the forward strand.
AGAACTGCGGCCGGCAGCAACGCTTTCACGCTTTCGCCTCAAAAATGGATTAAAGCGACCCATGCAATCGGCATCATGTCCAAGTCCGGCAGATACGGCGGCACGTTTGCCCATACGGATATTGCCTTTGAATTTGCCTCGTGGCTGTCTCCTGAATTCAAGCTCTATATCATCAAAGATTATCAGCGGTTGAAATCCGATGCAAGCCGTCAGCATGCCATTGAATGGACGGCGCGTCGGGCTTTAACCAAGATGAATTACCGCCTGCACACGGATGCCGTGAAATCAAAGATGCTTCCGGGGCTTACGCCGCAGCAAATCAATGCGACCTATGCCAATGAAGCGGATATGTTCAACATCATTCTTTTTGGTCAGACGGCGCAGGAGTGGCGAAGCGCACATCCAGAAACAAAGGGGAATATTCGGGACGAAGCCTCTCTGATTGATTTGCTTGTCCTTGCCAATTTGGAGAGCTTAAATGCAGAGCTTCTGCAAAACGGCCTGTCTCAGGCAGAACGCATGAACTCTCTTCGCGCAACGGCGATTCGTCAGCGCGCGTCGTTTGAGCGCGACCCATCCGTCAAGAGACTGGAGGAATCTTCCGCTCAACGGTTGAAGAAATGAACGGATTGTGCGGATTCGTAAAGTTTTTGAACGAGTATAAATAAGGAAAACAACATGAAAAAAGACGTTGACCTTGGCCGCGACAATATCGGCGCGCTGGTGTGGCGAACGGCGCTGCCCAGCATGCTGGCGCAGTTCGTGAGCGTGCTGTACAGCATCGTGGACAGAATGTATATCGGCCATATTGCGAACGTGGGCGAAACGGCGCTGGCTGGCGTGGGCGTCTGCGGCCCGGTGGTGACGATGATCGGCTCGGCGGCGGTGTGGGTTTCGTGGGGCGCGTCCCCGCTGATGGGCATCCGCATGGGCGAAGGGAAGCCGGAGGAGGCGAAGCGCATCCTGCGGACGGGTTTTGTCATGCTGCTGGCGTTTTCGGCGCTGATGATGGCGCTGGTGATTCCACTGCGCGAGCCAATGCTGCGCTTTTTCGGCGCGAGCGACGCGACCTATCCCTACGCCGACGCGTATTTCACCATGTACCTGACGGGCACGGTGTTTGCGCTGCTGGCCGCGGGGCTGAACCAGATGATCATCGCGCAGGGCTTCGCGGCGCAGGCGATGCGGCTGGTGGTGCTCGGCGCGGCGCTGAACATCGCGCTCGACCCGGTGTTCATCTTCGCGCTGGACATGGGCGTCCGCGGGGCGGCGCTGGCGACGGTGCTCTCCCAACTGGCGAGCGCGGCGGGCGCGGTATTTTTCCTCTGCGGCAGGCGGGCGGCGGTTCGGTTGGAGCGGGGCGGCCTGAGCCTTTCGGCGGTGAAAAAGATTCTGGCGCTCGGGTTTACGCCGTTTGCCATCATCGCCATCGACAATGTGATGGTGATCGCGATGAACGCGATTTTGCAGCGTTACGGCGGCGCGCTGGAGGGCGACCGGCTCGTGACCTGCGCGGTCATCGCCCAAAGCTTTATGCTCGTCATGACGATGCCGCTGGGCGGCATTTCCGGCGGCACGCAGTCTATTCTTTCATATAATTACGGCGCGCGGCAGTTTGACCGCGTGCGGGAGGCGCAGAAAAAGATCATCCTGCTGTGCATGGGCTTCACGGCGGTGATGTTCGTGCTGGCGAGCGCGGCCGGGCCGCTGTTTGTGCGGCTGTTTACGCAGGATGAGCAGGTGGCCGAGCTTTCCGTTTGGGCGATCCGCGTGTGCACGCTGGCGGCGATTCCGCTGGGCGCGCAATATGAAATCGTGGACGGTTTCACGGCGCTGGGGCAGGTGAAAATCTCGTTCCCGCTGTCCTTTTTCCGCAAAGGCGTGTATTTCGCGGCGCTGTTCATTCTGCCCGCGTGTTTTGGCGCGAGAGCGGCGTTTTACGCCGAGCCGGTCAGCGATATCATTGGCCCGCTGGCCTCGGCCGTCGCGTATAAGCTCTGCATCGGGCATGTGCTCAGCGGCGATTATGCCCGCGTCTGATGAACCATTAAGGAGGAAAAAACCATGAATATTCCCGCTTTTCTGACGGAAAAACTCACGGCGCAATATGGCGAAGAGACGGCGCGGCGCATCTTTTTGGGCTTTGAAGCCAAACGAAAGACCACCCTGCGCGTCAATCGGCTCAAGGCCGAACCGGCGCAGATCGTAAGCGCGCTGGCGGACGTGGGCATTTCGGCGCAGACTGTGCCTTGGAGCGGGGACGCGCTGATTCTGGAAAACGCCGATGAAGAAGCTGTCGCCGCCCTGCCGATGTTCGACAATGGCGAAATCTACATGCAGAGTCTGTCTTCAATGATTCCGCCGCTGGTGCTGGGCGCGCAGGCCGGGGAGAATGTACTGGATATGGCCGCCGCGCCGGGCGGCAAGACGACGCAGATCGCCGCGCTGACCCGCGGCGGCGCGATGATTACCGCCTGCGAGCGCAACAAGATGCGCGCCGAGCGGCTGAGCTACAACGTCAAAAAGCAGGGCGCAAACCGTGTGACCGTGATGAACATGGACGCGCGCCAACTGGATGATTTCTTTGCGTTTGACCGTGTGCTGCTCGATGCGCCTTGCAGCGGAAGCGGCACGGTGACGGAAGGCTCGCGCGGGCAGTTTGGCAAAGAATACCTCGACCGCACGGTCAAAATGCAGAAGACGCTGCTGGATAAGGCCATCCGCCTGCTCAAGCCCGGGCATGAACTGGTGTATTCCACCTGCTCCGTGCTGAAAGAGGAGAATGAAGAAGTGGTCGCCGCCGCGCTCAAAAAGGGCGGCGTGCAGCTTGTGCCGATTGACGCCGATGCGTTTGCAGGCGTGCCGCTCCTGCCGACGACGATTCCCGGCGTGATGTGCGTCTGCCCGGATGAACGGTATGAAGGGTTTTTCGTGGCGAAGCTGAGGAAAGCGGCGAAGAAATGAACTTTTCGGCGGGTAAATGGAAAATTTGCGCATGACCGAAGAGCAGAATCCGCGCCCCGTTCCACCCTGCAATTCTTGATTCTTGTATGTTCCTTCCCGTTCCCTTATACTGATCATGCAGAGGGGAAACGGACAACACTCCATACACCTGTCCCCCTTATTTTGAAACGAATCGAGCTTCTTCGTTTACCCAAATCTCCTCTGCCTCCTTTTGGATTTCAGGCCGCAGCGCCTTGAAGCAAAAACGCCTTTCGAGATGTCGAGGGCGTTTTTTTCTGTCCTTTCGGGCTGTTTTTACAGGGAAAAACCGCATCGCGCAAAAAACGAATCAGGATGGAAATAAGCTGCTTGGCCGCCTGCAAGGGCTGATTATGGCCAGTTCGTCGTTCGGCGAAGGCGCAGTCTATAATCCGCAGACGGGCGTAGCCGTTGCCTGCGTTTCAAACGGACATGTCGGGGCGCTGTGCACATCGTTTCGCCGCGAGCTTATTCCTCCTTCATCAGCCCGATTAACAGCTTGAGCGACGGAGAGAGGTACTTGTTGCGATGCCAGACGATATGGCAGGTGCGCACGAGCGAAGCGTCGTCAATCGGGCGCGTGAGCACAATGCCGGAGGCCAGATCGCGGCGCACGAGCCGCTCGGGCAGGATGGAAAGCCCGATGCCCGCCGCAACTGCGCGCACGAGCGCTTCCGTGCTGGCGCTCTCCCAGAGGGGCGACACGGAAAGGTTGTGCGCTTCAAAGACCGTATCCAAAAAAGCGCGGCCGGAGCTGCCCTTTTCGCGTAGAAGCAGATCGCAGGCCGCCACATCCGCGAGGGTAAGGCGGTCTTTTTGCAGAAGCTCGTGGTTCGGCGGCAGGATGAGCACCAGCTCGTCGCGGGAAAAGGGTTCGCCGGTCAGGTCGCGGTGGTCAATCGGCGCTTCGATCATCGCCAGATCGAGGCGGTTATCCAGCAGCATCTCCTTGAGTGTATCGACATTGGCGACGGTGGCCTGCATGCGCAGGTGCGGTCTTTCCTGCTTCATGCGCTGCACAACGCCGGGCAGTTCGTAATTGCCCAGCGTGATGCTTGCGCCGACGCGCAGCATGCCGCGCTCGTCGCCGTCGCTGAGTTCGCGCTCCATCTGGTCGAAAGTATCGACGATATGCACGGCGTAGGCATGCATGCGCCGCCCACTGTCGGTGAGGTAGAGCCGCTGATTGAGCCGCTCGAACAGGCGGGTGCTGTACATCTGCTCGATTTCGCGGATGGAGCGGGAAACGGCGGGCTGGGTCATATAGAGGTTTTCAGCCGCGCGGGTGACGTTCATCGTGCGGCAGACCTCCAAAAAGATACGCATATGGCGGATGGTCACGGCAATTCCTCCAATCATATCAAAATTGATATGGGTCTGATGAAAGAATAGCATTTTACACCCGAAAAAGCAAGCGATAAGATAGAGGGGAACGAGAACGATGGAGACGTTTGGGGCGCTGCCCCAAACCCCGGTCAGAACCTGAGGTTCCGACACCTCCCATATTTCCGGCTCGCATGCGAGCCGGATGGCGAGGGTGCAGGGGAATCATTCCCCTGCTGGGGTTTGGGGCAAAGCCCCAAGCGTTCCCTAAGAGGAGGTTGTTTCGTGGAAAAGCAAATCAAAGAGGTGAGCCTGAAAAAGCGGCTGACAACGCTGTTTTTTTCCATGCTCTCCATCAGCGCGTTTACGTTTGGCGGCGGATTCGTCATTGTGACGCTGATGAAACGGCGGTTCGTCGACGACCTGCATTGGCTCGACGAGGATGAAATGCTGGATATGACGGCCATCGCGCAGTCGTGCCCCGGCGCGATTGCGGTCAACGGCGCGATTCTCGTCGGCCAGCGCGTCGCGGGCGCGGCGGGCATCATCGTGGCGACGATTGCGACGATCATTCCGCCGATGGTAATCCTGTCGCTGGTGTCGTATTTCTACGCGCTGTTCGCCAATAACCCGTATGTCGCGGCGGTGCTCGCGGGCATGCAGGCGGGCGTGGCGGCGGTCATCGTCGATGTGGTGCTCAACCTCGGCGCGGGCGTGCTCAAGGCCAAGCGCTGGCTGCTGAACATCATCATGGTCGTCGCGTTCGTCGCGGCAATTTCCGGCGTGAACGTGATCTATATCATTCTGACCAGCGGCGTCATCGGCGTGATCTGCGCGATCATGGGAAGGAGGAAGAAAGCCCATGCTGCTTAATTTGTTTCTCTGCTTCGTGCAGGTGGGCCTGTTCTCCATCGGCGGCGGTTACGCGGCCATGCCGATGATTCAGGCGAAGGCCGTCGAATATTATCATTGGCTGACGATGAGCGAATTCACCGACCTGATGACCATCGCGGAAATGACCCCCGGGCCGATCACCGTCAATTCCGCCACGTTCGTCGGCATCCGCATGGCGGGCGTGCCCGGCGCGATTGTGGCGACGATGGGCTGTATTCTGCCGTCGCTGATCATCGTTTCTCTGCTCTCGTGGCTGTATGAAAAATACCGCAGCATGGACGCGATGCAGGCGGTTTTGGCCTGCCTGCGCCCGGCGGTCGTGGCGCTGATTGCTTCCGCCGCGCTGACGATTCTGCGCGTGGTGGTGTTCGCGGGCGGCGTGGTCAGCATCGACGCGGTACAGCTGCTCTATGTCGCGTTGTTTGCCGCCGCGCTGGTCGTTCTGCGCGTCAAACACAGCAACCCGATTCTGGTGATGGTCTGCTGCGGCGCGGTTTCGCTGGCGGCTAAGCTCATCATGGGCTGAGCCTTGTCAAAAAAGGCGCGCCGAATTCGTCAGCACATACGAAATCTTTCGTTTCTTTTCCAAAACCCCTTGCGAAATAAAGCGGAGCGTGATATCCTCTTTATTATCTGAACACAGGACAAGGGGCGTTGGACATGGATAATATCGACAGAAAGATTTTGACCATCTTGCAGCAGAACGCGCGCACCCCGCTCAAGGTGATTGCCGAGCAGGTGTTTCTCTCCTCCCCGGCGGTCAGCGCGCGCATTGAGCGGCTGGAATCCGCAGGCTATATTTTGGGCTATCAGGCGCAGCTTTCCTGCGCGGCGATGGGCTACCAGATCAAGGCGTTCATCAATCTGGAAATTGAGCCGAGCCAGAAGCCGGAATTCTACCCGTATATTGAGAGCTGCCCGAACGTGATGGAGTGCGACTGTGTGACGGGCGATTATTCCATGTTCATCAAGGTGTGCTTTCACACGACGCAGGAACTGGATCAGTTCATCAACCAGCTCCATCGGTTCGGCAGAACGCGTACGCAGATCGTCTTTTCCACCCCGGTCGAGCACCGCGGAATTCCCGCGATGGAGCCGGAAGAGAACGTGTAAAGGGTCTAAAAAAGGTCGTCCTTTCCAAGCCGGAAAGGGCGACCCGTTTGTTTTTGGGGAAAATCTTACTCGCTGAACATCTCCAGAAGAAGTTCCGACGGAACGAGGGAGAGAAGTTCAAACAGCTTTTGCTGGAGGTTTGCGGAAGCGCGGCTTTGCAGCGCGGTCAGCTCTTCGCCGGTCGCGGTTTCAAACACGGTTTCCGCAAGCGCGGCGGTTTCGGCCGCGTCGTAATCCCAAGAGGAGACGGCGGTATCAAAACCGAAAGAGAAGGGCAGGCCGTAGAAATCGACATTCTCGTTCATGTAGAGACGGCCGGCAAGATAACCGTCCTTCGGCTCGACGAGGTTGCCGCCTTCGGCGGAGATGGTTACGGGGTCGCCGTCTTCATCGTAGATATCGGCGGTCATGGAGAACGTGCTCTGTTCGCCGCCCGCGGCGGTCAGGGTGTTGAGCCCTTCGCCGGTATAGATGGCGCGCATGGGGGCGTCGCTGCTCGAATCGGCTATCGTCATGGAGAACGTGGTCTGATAGCCCGGCAGGTTTGCCTCGGTGGCGACGGAGGCCTCCGCGATATTGAAGTTGAGCTCGGCGGACTGATAGTTGAACGCGGCGGAGAAGACGTTCGCGTCGTTCGGGTCGAGCGTCAGGCTCAGGTCGGCGTCCGCGCGATCGGTGATGCTGCCGTTCGCGTCGGCTTCCAGCGTGGTCAGGGCGGCGACGAAGGTGTTCTCCGTTTCGCCCGGATTGATCTGAAGGAAGATGGCGCTGGTGTCGTCATCCAGCGTCTGAACGGCGGTGAAGTAGAAGGGCAGGCCGTCGTCGTTGTAGCCCACCAGAATACCGGTGGACATATCCACGCTCATCGCCGCATCGGCGAAATCGCGCATCCCGGCGAAGAATTCCTCGGTATCCGAGACATAGACGACCTCGCCGTCCATATCGGTGAAGGTCACGTCGGCGTTGGCGATGAGCTGCTCGAGGTAGGGCAGAAGCGCGTCGTCCTGCTCCATCTGGTCGGCCAGCGTATGGATCAGACGGCCCAGATCCTCGGCAGTGCAGGTGACGGAAATTTCGTGATCGACCGCGGGATAGCCGTCCTCAGCCGCCACGTTGTCGCGCTGCTGAATATCCAGCGTCGCGACAAAATCGGACAGCGTGGCCAGATACGGCTCGGCCAGCTTGCCGAATTCCTCGGCGGCCTGCGCAATGGCGGCGGAAAGCTCGCTCATGGCGCTGTCCCAATCCACGTCGCGGAGGGAGAGAAGCTGGCTCGCTTCCGCATCGGTCAGGCCGAAGAGCTTGAGCAGGGTTTCCCAGCGGATGCTCAGGCGCTCGCCTTCGATCAAATTGCTTTCAAGGCTCACGCCGTCGGCGGTCAGGTTGGCCGCGGCGGTGACAAAAACGTTGTCGCCGGAGGGCGCGGTATACGAACCGCCCAGCTCCACGCGATAGCCGTCTTCGAGTTTGCCGAAGCCGCCCGCAAGGCTGATGCCGTTGATGGTTTCCATCACCGCGTCAAGCTGCGCGCGGCTCTCGTCATCGTCGCCCATCAGGGTGTTATCCATCTGGAAGGAAAGATGCGTTTCGCCGCCGACGACCTGCCCCGCATCCAGCGCGGCGCCAATCAGCGAACGCGCCTGCTGGCCGGGCGCATAGGCGTCCTCCGCCAGCGCGCAGGGCAGCACCAGCGCAAGGCACAGGAACAGGGCGAGAAGAAGCGCGTTTCTCTTTTTCATGGGTCAACCTCCTTCAAATCGGTCTGAATCAGAAACGTCAGACAGAATCTCCATGACCTCATTATAGAAGAAATGCCGGAAACCGTCAACGATATGACGATAAATTTAACAAATCCGCCGCGCACGACTGACCGGCAGAAAAAGAAACGGAAAATTTTATCGAGATACATTGACAGATGAGGTATGTGGATGTATACTGTATCTCGTCGGAGGTGATGAAATGCTGAATTCATCGGACATCCTTCGCGGCTATACCGATACGATCATCCT
>CAKTXH010000097.1 GCA_934630975.1 uncultured Clostridia bacterium
CAGAACGCGCGTCAGGGCGATATCGACGTCAACGTCTGCCGCCAGAAGCACCTGACCTCCATCCGTAACGCCGCCGGCGCCGAGACCGCGATGAAGCTGACCTCCATGCGCACGCTGACGCTCGAGGAGTGCCTGGAGTTCATCGACGACGACGAGCTGCTGGAGATCACCCCGAAGAGCCTGCGTATGCGTAAGCGCGTGCTCGAAACCGAACTCCGTAAGAAGCTCGCCGCGAAGAAGCGCGCGGAAGCGAATAATTAAGCCTTTCTTTCAACCGACCGGGATTTTTGCCCGGTCGGTTTTTTTTTGCTTTTCTTCCGCATTGCCTGTTTCAGCCGTTTCTGCTATAATCTTCCTCAAAGAAGGTGACAGCATGAGCACAATCGTCTTTTTCTGTATTCCGGCCTACGGCCACACCAACCCGACGCTGGGCGTTGTCCGTGAGCTGGTCGCGCGCGGGCACAACGTCGTCTATTATTCCTACGACGCGATGCGCGAATCCATCGAGGCCGCGGGCGCAGCGTTCGTCTCCTGCAACGCCTACGACGCGGAACAGCGTCTCTCCCCCAAAGACGGCGAACGGCTGGGCAGAGATTTGGCCTTTTCCACCAAGGTGCTCGTCGATACAACGCTGGCGCTGGACAGCGCGATTCTGAGCGATATGCGCGCGCTTGCGCCCGACTGCATCGTCGCGGATTCGATGGCCATATGGGGCAAGCTGATTGCAAAAAAGCTGGGCATCCCGTTCGTCTCCTCGACGACGACGTTCGCCTTCAACCGCCATTCCGCCCAAATCATGAAGCAAAGCCCCGGCCAGCTTTTCCGCATGCTCGTCTCCATGCCAAAAATCGGCAGGGAGATCAAGCGCCTGCAAGCGGCGGGCTATCCCATCAAAAATGTGCTGGATATCATTCAAAACGACGACAGCACGGATACCATCGTCTATACCTCCCCCGAGTTTCAGCCGTACTCCGACACGTTTTCCGCCGATCATTACGCCTTTGTCGGCCCATCCGTTCGTCCGGCGGAAACCCGCATGGAAAAGCCCCGTCAGCCGCTCGTCTATATCTCGCTGGGAACGGTGGTCAACGATCAGCCGTCTTTCTATCGGCAGTGCATCGCCGCGCTGGCGGACAGCCCCTGCCGCGTGATCCTCTCCGTCGGCGAACAGGTCTCGCCCGCCGATTTGGGCGCGCTCCCCCAAAATGTGGAGGCGCATCCGCAGGTGGATCAAATCGCCGTACTGCAAGTCGCCGATGTGTTTCTCACCCACTGCGGCATGAACAGCGTCAATGAAGCGCTGTATTTCGGCGTACCGCTGGTCATGTTCCCGCAAACGCCGGAGCAGGGCGGCGTGTGTACCCGCGTGCTTCAGCTCGGCGCAGGGGTCAAGCTCGAAAAGCCGGACGCCGCGTCCATCCGCAAGGCCATCGACGCGGTGCGCCTCGCCCCCGCATATCGCGAAAAAGCCGCCGAAATTTCGGCGGGCTTCCGCAGGTGCGCAGGCGCAAAGGGCGCGGCCGAAAAGATTTTGCGGGTCATCGACAAAGCACCCTGATTGTTATTTTTATGTCAGTCCCAAAACGCGAACAGCTTATGTTGCATGAACAACTTTGTCATTTGCTCAATGCGCCATAAGCTGTTTTTTTGTTTTTGGATGGTTTTTCCAATCTTTGCTTTGTTTAATTTCAAGCGTTGTTATTCAATTTGTCTGAGACTGCCAAACTTCTTTTCCGCCTATTTACAACAGCCGCTCTTTTGTGCTATCATCTCTGCCAACAGAAGGAAAGCGCCGCAAAGCAGGCGCGAGCCGCTTCTGTTGATATAAGTTTCTGTTCCTGTATAGACAGAAAAAGGAGGTCTTTTCGATGCTGAATTCTAATGTTGCCTTTGCGAACTGCGCAGACCGTATCGGCGAGGCGCGCACCGTTTCCGTGCGCGAGCTGGCGGACATGGTAGGCTTCATCTTCGGGATGGCCGTTTCCGTCGCGCTGGCGACGGGCGTTGCCCAGTTGATTGCGCTGCTGTAAGTGGCCTGATTTCGCGCCGCTTTCCGCGCATTGAAAGCAAGCTATCCAAAAACGGACGCGCGTGGCGCGTCCGTTCTTTTTTCGAAAAATCGCCCGCTTTTACGCGCCCGCGTTCTTGATGTACGTCGAATCCGACAGCACGACGATCTTCCGCGCTTTCAGCTCCTGCCGAATCAGCAGCATGAACCGATAATACACGTCCCAATACGCCTCCGTCGGCGCATAGACGCGCGCGACATATTCGATACCGCCCGCCTGATAGGCGTTGATGCCCACAAACGGCGGCTTGATCGCCTCGCGCCCTTCTTCCGCGCGCTTGCAGGCCGCCGCCAACGCGTCGAGCACCGCGTCCGTGTCGATTTCAGAACCGATGCAGAGCTTCACATCCACGCGGCGGTAATCCTTAGCCGTATAATTGATGATGCGCTCGGCGGAAAGCTCCTTGTTGGGGATCATCACAGCCTTGTTATCCGGCGTGACCAGATGGGTGTACATCAGGCCGATGCGCTCCACCGTACCCTCCGCCTTCTCCGTGCTGATGAAATTCCCCGCGGCAAACGGCTTGGCGAGCAGAATCACCATGCCGCTGACCACGTTCGCCAGCACATCCTGCACCGAGAGCGAAACGGCCAGCGCGAATAAGCTCAGCAGCGCCACAAGGCTCGTAATCGGCACGTCAAGCTGCCCCGCCACCATCGTGATGAGCACGATCACCATCACAATCCGCGCCGCCGCCGTCAAAAAGCTGAGCATCGCCTTATCCAGCGTCAGCTTCGCCACCAACCGGTTCAGCGCCTGCATGACGATTTTGATGATCACCGCGCCGATGACAAAAATCAATCCCGCGCCGATCCATTTATCCATCGTCGCGTTGTGCAGCGCGCCGACAACCTCCGTCACCTGTTCCGGGGTAAACGCTTCTTCGGTATTCATGCCTCCGCCCTTCCGAACACCGCGCCTTCGCATGCGCCCAGCGCGACCGTCACATAGTCGCCCTGCGCCTTATGCGTCCTGCCGTTCAACAAATCGCAAACAGCCCTGCAATTCGCCAGTTCTTCCGGCAGGCGCACCATGCGGCGCACGGCTTTTTCGGATGTATTCAACACGCAGAGCACCGTTTCCTGCTCGGTTTGGCGCAAATATGCATACAAACCGTCCGCGCCGACTTCCCACGTTCTGAGCGTGCCCTCGCGCAGCACTTCGCTGGCGTTGCGCATGCGCGTCAGGCGCTTATAATAGGCCAGCATCGCGTTGCCGTCCGCCTTATCCCAAATCATGCTCCGGCGGCAGTCCGGGTCGGGGCCGCCGCGCATGCCCAGCTCGTCGCCGTAATAGATCACCGGCACGCCGGGGTGCGTCATCTGGAAGAACACCGCCGCGCGCATGGATTTCACGCGCCCGCCGCAGCGGGTCAGCATGCGCGCCGTGTCGTGGCTGGAAAGGAAATTCCACATGGAGTTCTGCACTTCCTGCGGATAGAGCATCATCGCGCGGTTGATGCCCGCGTCAAACTGCGCCAGCGACCAGCGGCGGTCGGCGAAGAATTTCCAAATCGCCTCGGAAAGCACGTAATGCATCGTGCCGTCGAACATATCGCCCACGGTGCACCACTCGCGCGAATCGTGCCAGCACTCGGCGATCATGATGGCGTTCGGGTTGGTTTGCAGCACGGCGCGGCGGAACTGCCGCCAGAAATCGGGATAGACCTCCGGCGATACGTCCAGCCGCCAGCCGTCCACATGCGCTTCGCGCAGCCAGTAGCGCCCCACGTCGAGGAAATACGCCGCGCAGGCTTCGTTCTGCATGTTCAGCTTGGGCATGTACGCCCATTTCTCGCCGAAGGTCATGTAGCCGCAGGGATACTGCTCGCCGAAGAAGAACCAGTCGTAATATTCGGAGTCCTTCCCCTTCTCCATTGCGTCCTTGAACGGCGCAAAGCCGAGGCCGCAATGGTTGAATACGCCGTCCAGTACGATGCGGATGCCCTTCTCGTGCAGCGCGTCGGCCAGATTGCGCAGATCCTCCAGCGAGCCGAGCAGCGGGTCAATCCGATAATAATCGAACGTGTTGTATCGGTGGGAGGTATCGGAAAGGAAAATCGGGGTCATGTACACCACGCCCACGCCCAGCTCGGCCAGATACGGCACGGCTTCCAAAATACCTTTGAGGTTGCCGCCGAAGCGGTATTCGTTCGCCACGCGCTTGCTGCCCCACGGCTCGACGGCCTCCTCGCCCGGCACATCCACGCGGCGGAAGCGATCCGGGAAAATCTGGTAGCCGACGCAGCCGCGCGCCCACTGCGGCTTCTCCTTCGCCGGGTAGGCGTGCGCGTAGTGGAAACCGCTCACCCACTCGGGCTTCTCCGGCACGGCGCGTGTGCCGTCCGCATCGTGCAGCAGCGTCACGTCGCCCGCCTGCAAGATGAACGCGTAGACAATGCGCGGGTCGTGCGGCGTGAACACCGCCTGCCAAACCTCGCTGTTCTCGTCGCGCCACATGCGCGTCATCGGCGTATCGGTCGCGCGCGCAAACGGCTCGCCCTCGGCATAGTTATCGGCATGGCGCAGCGTCACCGCGTCAAACTCGTTCACGGCGGTCGTCAGCCGGATGCAGACGCGCCCGTCGCTGAGCGTGTGGCGATCCTCCAGCCACGGCATATGGCGGATGGCGGCAATTTGAAGGCTTTTCATGGCAATCTCCTTTCACACTTTGCGCGTAATGTAGAATTCAATACTAGATTGTGCTGTATAGTGGTTGACATACTTCCGAAAAAATCTTATAATAATAAAGAAACCAGATTTTGACTGATCGAACCATTGGGAGGCCCTTGTATGACGATTCTTGCAGACAGCTGCTGTGATCTCTCCCCGGAACTGCTCAAAAAAACGCAGGCCAGGGTCGCGCCGCTGACCATTACCATAGACGATAAACATTACGTGGACGACGGCACGGTCGATATCCCGCCGTATCTGGCCGCGATGAAGGCCAGCAAAAACCCCGTCCGTTCCGCCTGCCCGTCCCCCGATCTGTATGCCGGGGATATCAAGGCGGCGGAGGGCGACTGCTTCATCGTCACCCTGTCCTCCAAGCTCTCCGGCTCGCACAACGCGGCGGCGCTGGGCGCGCAGCTCGCGGAAGAAGACATGCCGGAAAAGAAGGTGCACATCTTTGACAGCGAAAGCGCCAGCGCCGGCGAAACCTACCTCGTGCTGATGATCCACGACCTCATCGCCGCGGGCAAGAGCTTCGAGCAGATCGTCGAAATCGTCGAGGAAAAGATCCGCTCCATGCACACGCTGTTTGTGCTCGACTCGCTGGATAACCTCGTCAAAAACGGCCGCATCAGCAAGACCGTCGCCCTGCTGGCCAACGTGCTTTCCATCCGCCTGCTGATGAGCGACGACGGCCACGGCGCCATCAAAAACATCAGCAAAGCGCGCGGCATCAAGGGCGCGCTCAGCCAGATGGTGGAAACCTGCCGCAAACACACCGAAGGGCTGGCGGCCGCCTCTCAGCGGCTCGTCATCTCCTATTGCAACTGCCCGGAGCGCGCGCGGCAGGTGCGCGATATGATCCGCGAAAAATGCCCGGCCATCGGCGAAATCGTGATGACCCCGACCTCCGCGCTCTCCTCGATGTACGCCAACGACGGCGGCGTCGTCATCGCGTATTGAGCGATTCAGCTTTGCTTCAAAGGGACTCTTTTTCGATCGTTCGGAAAAGAGTCCCTTCTTTTATAAGCAGATTTTCTTCAAATCCCCGAACGTCTTCATCGCATACGTCGCCATGCCGCAGGCCGCCGCTTCGCCCAGCCCCGCGCTGTCAAAACCGCCCGCAACGGCCGCCTGAATCCCGGCCTTCGCGTCTTCCACAACGAGGCAGGTTTCCGGCTTCATGCCGATAAAGTCCGCCGCCATCAGGAAAACCTGCGGGTCAGGCTTGCTCTTGGTGATGTTCGTTCCGTCGGAAATCGCGTCGAAGTAGTCGCCCAGCCCCAGCCGCGCCAGAATGAACTTCGTGTTCTTGCTCGAAGAGCCGATCGCCAGCTTCAGCCCCCTCCCGCGCAGCGCGTCCAGCGTCTCCTTCACCTCGGCGGAAAGATCCGCCGGGGACATGTTCGCCAGCAGTTGGCGGTACAGGTTGTTTTTCTCCTCCGCGAGCGCTTCCTTCTCCTGCTGGGTCAGTTTGCCGTCGTAGCGCTCCAGAATGATCTCCAAACTGTCCATGCGGGAAACGCCGCGCAGCCGGTTGTTGATCGTCTCGTCGAAATAGATGCCGAGCTTGTCCGCCACGGCCTTCCATGCCTGATAGTGATACTTGTCCGTGAAGCAGATCACGCCGTCCAGATCAAAAATCACACCCGTGTATTTGCCCATGTTTTTGTTCTCCTCTTCTTGTTTTGCCTTCATTATACCCGTTTTTGCGCCTAATGTCCACAGCATCGCGCCGTTCCGCGCCCATGCGCCGAAGTTTTCCGGCACACAAAACGCGGCCATGCCGAAGCACAGCCGCGTTTCCGTCCATTGTTTTTGGAACAGACGCTTTTTCGCGCCTTTTCCGCCCGTTAAGGCCGCGTTAAGCTTTCATTCTTCGCGCCCCGCCGTAAAGTGGCCGAGCGCATAAATCACGCCGATGATAATCAGCATCACCGCGAAAATGCCCAGCATGCCCTCGCCCATGAACACCAGCGAATCCAGAAATGCCTGTACGTTGAGTTTCATAATCCGCGCCTCCTTTTACACCAGCGGCCCGACCAGCGCCAGAATGATGCCGCCCGCAATGACGGAGGCCACCTGACCGGCCACGTTCGCACCCGCCGCCTGCATGAGGATGAAGTTGTACGGGTCTTCCTCCTTCGCCATCTTCGCAATCACGCGGGAGGACATCGGGAACGCGGAAATGCCCGCCGCGCCGATCATCGGGTTGATCTTCTTCTTAGCGAACAGGTTGATGAGCTTGCCGAACAGCACGCCGCCGAACGTGTCAAACATAAACGCAATCAGGCCGAGGCACAGAATCATCAGCGTTTCCGGCACGAGGAAGCTCTCCGCCTGCATGCGCACCGCCACCGTCAGACCCAGCATCAGGCTGATCAGGTTGGCCAGCACGTTCTGCGCCGTTTCGGATAGGCTTCTCAGCACGCCGCACTCGCGCAGCAGGTTGCCGAACATCAGGAAGCCGACCAGCGCCACGCTCTGCGGCGAAACAATGCCCGCAATCACCGTTACCACAATCGGGAACAGGATGCGCGTGGTCTTCGTGATCTTCCCCGGCGTGTATTCCATGCGGATCATGCGCTCTTTCTTCGTCGTAATCAGGCGGATGCAGAAGGGCTGCACAATCGGCACCAGCGCCATGTAGGAATAGGCCGCGACGATAATCGCCGCCGTGTAATGGCTTTCCAGCACGTTGGCGACAAAGATCGAGGTCGGGCCATCCGCCGCGCCGATGATGGCGATGGAGGCCGCATCCCGCAGCTCAAAGCCCAGCAGGCTCGCCATCGACAGCGTGAAGAAGATGCCGAACTGCGCCGCCGCGCCGAAGAGCAGCAGCTTCGGATCGGCCAGCAGCGGCCCAAAGTCGATCATCGCGCCGATGCCGATAAACAGCAGCAGCGGGAAAAGCTCGTTCGCCACGCCCGCCCGGAACAGCGTTTCCAGCACCTCCACCGCGCCGGAGTTCGGCAGATTGCACAGGATGCAGCCAAAGCCCATCGGCAGCAGCAGCGTCGGCTCCATCTCCTTGCAAATCGCCAGATAGATCATCACGCCGCCAATCGCCCACATGGCGACCATCTGCCATGTCAGCGCGCCCAGGTTGCCCAGAATTTGCGACATCGTTTTTTCCTCCGTTTCCTCACAGGGTTGATTCCCTTCTATGATAAAACGGATTTCGCTTTCATGCAAGTTCTTTCGATTATTCTAATTATACCGTCTTTATGGACTGTTTTTGACTTTTGAAAAGAAGTTATCACCCTTCCACGCAAAAACCCCGACTGCGTTTGCCGCAATCGGGGTTTATATTCAGCTCATCCTATTACAGCTTGATCAGCTCATATTCCCTCGTGCCCAAACCAATCTTCTCAGCATGGTCGAGGCAGCTGCGCCATTCGGATTCCGGCGTGGAGTTGCGGAACGGGTCACCCCAGTCGGCGAAGCCCGGCTTCTTCATGTTGTCGGAAAGCTGGCTGTGCGGCATCGGGTTTGCCGCCATGCACGCGTCCACGCACGCCTGATCCAGCGCCAGCGGATCGAAGGAAGCGAACATGCCGATGTTCGGCAGAATCGGCGCGTCGTTCTCGCCGTGGCAGTCGCAGTTCGGGGATACGTCCACAATCAGCGAAATATGGAAGTTCGGGCGGCCATCGACGACGGCCTTCGTGTATTCCGCCATGCGCGCGTTGAGCAGCTCGTTCGCGTTGTAGTCATCGAAGCTGATCGCGTCGAAGTTGCACGCGCCGAGACAGCGGCCGCAGCCGACGCAATGCTCGTGATCGACGTGCATCTTGCGCTTCTCGCTGTCGAACACCAGACCGCCGTTGGCACATTCCTTCTGGCAGCGGCGGCAGCCGCGGCAGACGTCCTCGTTGATGCTCGGCTTGCCGTTGGAGTGCTGCTCGGTTTTGCCCGCGCGGGAACCGCAGCCCATGCCGATGTTCTTGATCGTGCCGCCGAAGCCGGTCATCTCGTGGCCCTTGAAGTGGGTCAGGCTGATGAACACGTCCGCATCCATGATGGCGCGGCCAATGCGCGCTTCCTTCACGTATTCGCCGCCCGCAACCGGCACAGCGATGTCGTCCGTGCCCTTGAGGCCGTCGCCAATGATCACCGGGCAGCCGACCGTCAGCGGCGTGAAGCCGTTCTCCCACGCGCAGTAGAGATGCTCGATGGCGTTCTTGCGGCTGCCGGGGTACATGGTGTTGCAGTCCGTCAGGAACGGCTTGCCGCCCAGCTCCTT
>CAKTXH010000098.1 GCA_934630975.1 uncultured Clostridia bacterium
ATCGAGAAGATTGCGCTCAAGGAAGTGCTCAAGAAGATTCAGGGCACGGACATCGAGAAGTTCCTCAAGGAATACAATGCCATTTAATGCGAGCAATCGCGTTGGCGCGGGGCTTAGCTCCGCGCCTTTTTGCGTGGAGCGGCTGGGGAACGCTGGGACTTTGTCCCAGACCCTAACAGGAACCTGAGGTTCCTGTACCTCCCGTACTGACCGCTGTGCGGTCAGAGGAAAAATGAGATGATTCAGTGAAAAGATTTTTGACAAGATATATTTTCTTGCGTATAATATAAAAACATCTTAAAACTTGAAACCGTATCGTATTTTGGCCCGAAGGTTTCCAAAGGGCGAACGGAAAGCCCTTTGGTGGGGGCAAGGGGGCAACGCCCCCTAAAGGAGGCTCTATGAAACTAGGCGTGATCGACGTGGGCGGAGGCTTCCGCGATATCTATGGCGCGGGCGTTTTTGACTGGTGCCTCGACCACGATGTGAATTTTGATTACTGTATCGGTATCTCGGCGGGCAGCGCGAATCTGGCTTCCTATCTGGCCAAACAGCGCGGGCGGAATTATACCTTCTATATGGATTATGTCTTCCGCAAGGAGTACGCCAGCCTGGATAACTGGCTCAAGACCCGTAACTATGTCGATCTGGATTACGTGTACAGCACGCTCTCCAACAGCGACGGCGAAAACCCGATTGATTACGAGACGATGGCGAAGAACCCCGCCGAATTCTACGTCGGCGCATGCGACGCGCGCACCGGGCAGGCCGTCTATTTCAGCAAAAGCTGCCTGACGAAGGATCACTACGATATCTTCAAGGGTTCGTGCGCTCTGCCGGTGTTCTGCAAGCCGTACATGGTGGAGAATATCCCGTGTCTGGACGGCGGCATTTCCGACCCCGTGCCGGTGCTCAAGGCGTTTGAGGATGGCTGCGATAAGGTGGTGCTCGTGCTCACGCGCCCGGTCGATCAGAAGCGCGAGCAGAAGAAGGACGTCATGCCCGCGCGCCTGCTGGCCAAGTCCTACCCGAAGGCCGCCGAGCGCCTGCTCGACCGCTACCGCCTGTATAACGACGGCGTGGAAATCGCCAAGGAATACCAGAAGCTCGGCAAACTGCTCATCGTTGCGCCGGATGATATCTGTGGCCTGTCCACGCTCAGCAAGAGCCATGAAAAGCTGCAAATGATGTACGATAAGGGCATGAAGGACGCGGAGAAAATCGGCGCGTTCGTGAACCAATAAGGCTTGAATATGGAAACATCCGCCCGGTGTGACGGCCGGGCGGATGTTTTAGGCTTTGCAGGTTCATGGAATATTCGCCCCAAAACCCGTTGCTTGAAAGGATTTGCTATGCTATAATGGCAACGTAGACAAGTAGGTTCTACGGGGTGGTTGCCTCCGCGACGTTTCAGTACAGAAGCGGAGGTGATGCGTATGTCGAATATTGATCTTCTCAATATCCTGCTCGCAATCGCCGGTTTGATGATCAGCGCTTATACGCTGGGTCTAAACAACAGACGATAAAGAAAACCGCCTCGCAGATAACGGCTGCTTGGCGGTTTTGGGGCTTTATGCCCATCTAAACTGTCGCGGTGGTTTTCCACCCTGTAGGTCAGCTCCTACTTGTCTATATTTTAGCATCTTCCGCGCCGCTCGTCAAGGGCGGCCTTTTCTTTTATTTTGGTTGCAAGAAAATGCCGCGCTCATCCGTATAACAGGTGAAAGCGCTTTTAAAAACGGGCCGGAGGAGAAAACATGACGAAAAAGCAATATGGGGACGAGGCGGAGCGGCTTGCACCGTCCCTGCGGCGAATCGCCTATTCCATCGTGCGCAGCGAGCACGACGCGCAGGACGCGGTGCAGCAGGCGCTGCTTGCCGTGTGGGCGCGGCGGGAGCGCGTGGAGCTGGCGCGGCTCAAGCCGTACCTGACCCGCGCGGTGATCAATGCCTGCCGGGATATCCAGCGGGCGCGGCAGAGGACGATCCCGATGGAAGAGATGCCGGAGGCCGCGTATCAGCCGCCGGACGGCACACTTCGCGACGCGGTGGAGCGCCTGCCGGAAGAGCTGCGCCTGCCGCTGCTGCTGCATTACATGGAGGGCTACAAGCTGGCCGAGATTGCCGGGGCGCTGGGGCAGAGCCTGCCGCAGCTGACGAGCCGGCTGTTTCGGGCGAGAAAGCAGCTCAAGCGAATTTTGGAGGAGGCGGAAGCATGAAACGATTCAAGATGCCCTCGAAGCGGGAATTTCAGGCGATGTATCCGCCGAAGGACGATGCGTTTGACCGCGCCGTTCGCGCGGCGCTCGACGCGCTGCCGGATGACGGCACGGGGAGGAAATCAGCCATGCGAAAAGTTTCGGTTATTTTGGCGGCGGCGGTTCTGCTGCTGGCGCTGGCCTGCGCGGCGGTTGCGGCGGGACTTGGCGCGTTTGGAAAGCTGGCGGAACAGACCGCCAGCGAGGGGTATTCCGAATTGTACCGCGCGCTGGATGAAAAGAGCACGGCGCTCGACAATGTACAGAATGTGGGGGATGCAGACGGGCAGACGTTTCGACTTACGCAGGCGTATGTGGATGGGAACAGCCTGTTTGTGGCCTACGAGCTGACGGGCATGCAGACTACCGCCGATTATGATGTGTACTTGGGTGACAGCGCGTACCTAGCCGGGACGGACGAATATCTGAATATCCTTTCCGGCGAAGATACCCTTCGCGAGGATGGCGTGATGGTCGGTATGAAGGAGTTTGAACTGCCGGAGACGCTGAAAAACGAAACGTCGATTGCTTTGGATTTTGTGCTCTATCGGGCGGCGAAACACGATGTTTTCGACGGTGAGCAATGGGTTCAGCAACAGGGCGAACGAACCGAGACGCGCATCCGCGTCGATGTGCCGCTTAATGCCAATGAAACGACCGAAACATATCATGCGGAAAGGACGTTCCCGAGCTATCGCGTGGCGGTAGACGTGACGATTTCGGATGTTCAGATTCACGTCAAGGCGCATCTGACGAGCTTGGACGGTCATCCGCTTGGACGCGAAAAGCTGGAAGCGGGCGAGATGATGGACGGCGGGCTTTATCTAGACGGTCAGCCCATGAATCCGACTTCCGGCATGGACGAAGGGCTTGAAACAACGGATTGGACGATGGAAAACGATTATACAAGGCCGGAACAGCTCCCCGAAAAGCTGGAATGGATTCCGTGCTATTACACGGAAACGGGAACGGAAGAGAGAAAAGAAGAAGCCGTGACCATTTGGCTTACTCAGCGTCCTGATCTTCAAATTCAGCAGGTGTATGTGGATGACGACAAATTGTTTCTTTCCTATGAAATGACAGGCTTATACGCAAACGCTGATTATACATGGCAGCCGACAGATGAAGACGATGCGAAGATGCAGCCTATTGATTCGTCCATGCTGGAAGAAACGGAAGACGCGTTTTTGCAGGATTTCATTCGGGAAATGAAACGAATTGCTGAGCAGAACGGAAGAGCAAGCGCAAAGCTTGTAAAGAATCAATGCAGTTTCGGCGCGTATTTAAATGAAACGGGAGAATATCTGGAACCGATATTTGGACATGAAAAGATCAATTTGGATGGAAGCGCAATCGGCATGAAGATGTTTGAATTGCAGGACATGTATAAAAATGAGAAGATTCTGCCCTTGACATTTGATCTGTTTGAGGAAGAAACGTTTTATGCTTTTGACGGAACGCATTGGCGGGTTTTAAGGGGAGATCAAAAGACGCTGAACACCGTTCACGTTGATGTGCCGCTTCGTTCAAATGAAATTCAGAAAACCTTTGGAGTGCAAAAAACAATAGGAACAACGGAAATCAAGCTTGATGTGGAAATCTCGAATGTAACAATTCGGGTTTTGACGAGCATGAAAAGTTTGGATGGCCATTTGTTCAGCGGGAAAAATGAAAACTGGAAAAAGGGTGATTTGGCTGAATGGAGAGTATGCATGGATGGAGAAGAAGGAATCGCGCTTTCCGGCAATTTGAATGGTTTGGAAACAACGGACTGCATGGACGAAATGATCTACATCAAACCACAGATTGAATCGAAAAAATTGGAATGGATTCCGAGCTTCTATATGGAGGATGGGGACGGGGTGCATATTGAGGAACGTCCCGAAGAAGCCGTAACAATCTGGCTCACCCAGCCGTAACGATACAAAAAATCCGCCCGGCGTCTTCGCGACGCAGCCGGGCGGATTTTTTGCGATTATACACTTTTTTGCTTTCAACCTTTTTGGAAACCGGGGAGACGGCCCAAAGCGTTCGCCGCGCGGCGTTCAATTCGCGCTGAGCCTTTTTGCTGAGCTTTTCTTTGGGGATGAAACGGGTAGACATGCAATCACGACCTTTCCGAACGAGAAGACGATTCTTGTAACACAATTCTTGCGTCGGATGAATTCCTGTGTTATCATATATCAGTCGGCTTTGCCGACAGGCACGGCGAGGGCTTGACACCGAAAGACTTCGGATTCTGACCGAAGGGAGGTGAGAGCCATCAAAGCGAAAGAAACGGCGACGATTACGATCCGGCAGACGCTCATTACGTCCATCAAGATCGAGAAATCGACGGAAACAAAAGAACACGGTGATGTTGAGGTCATCATCGTGTTAGTGCCGAGAGGCTAACACAGCTAAAAGCCCTCGTCGTGCCCTTATTGTAGCATGATCCGAGCTGCTCGTCAAGGGCGGCTCAGCCTGTTGACATAGGCAAATTTGTCTTAAATAGCAAAATCAAGAAATTCAGCTATTCTTTCATTTGCGAAAAGGGCTATTCTCCCCCTTCGGGGGGAGAATAGCTTTTTGCCAACATTCTGCGCTGCCCATCAAGGGCGGCTTTTCATTTAGAAGGCGCGGGAAAGCCGGGTGCGTTCAGATTTTTCCGTGCTTTTTCGCGTAAACGAACGAATAGACGAGCGGCGAGAGGGACGCGACAAAGATTGCGGCGACCCAGACGACGGTTGCATGGCCGAGGAAGACGGAAAGCAGCGTGACCACCCCGGCGATGATCCACACGTAGCCCGCGAAACGGTGGGTGTGATTCCAGTTATCTTCGTCGTCGAGCGTCCACGGGAGGCGGATGCCCACGGTGTAGTTATGGCGGCACTTGGGCAGATAATTGCCGATGGCGATGAAGAGCAGGCCGACGAAAATCATACCGAAACGCGAGACGTTGATGGCAAAGCCCAGCGCGCTCAGATACATGGACAAGCCGACGAACAGACTGGCGGCGGGGCAGACCCACAGGACGAGCTGCGCCATCTTTTCGGAGATATTCTGCTTTTTGGGATCGGCGCGCAGCATGACAGCGCAGAAGAGCTGCATGGCGAGGAGGAACAGCGGCAGGCCGACGACGGCGAACAGGCGGCTGGAATAGCCGTCCACCGTGCCGTTGAAACCAAAGTGGGTCGGCATTTGCTCGGGAAGCCGATTCCACAGAGCGAGGCCGAAAAGCATCGGCAGCAGGATAACGATGCTCGTGAGAATCAGGGTGCGTTTATTGATCGCTTTCATGGTTGTCTCCTTTCAGTTGAGAAAGCCAGAGCATGACCTCCTCGACGACGGAGGTATTCAGCTCATAATAGATATAGTTTTTTTCGCGCGTTTCAAACACGAGATCGGCCTTTTTCAGCACGCTGAGGTGATAGGAAACCGTTGCGCCCGTCATCTCGAAATGCCCGGCGATTTCGCCCGCGCTCATGCGCCCGCCGCGCAGCAGCAGCAGGATCTCCCGCCGCGCCGGATCGGAAAGCGCCTTGAAAGTTTCGGCAAAACTCATTTGTAGCCTCCTTTCAAATGGCATTTAGAATTTTTTCTAAATGCTTGATGGCTGTATTATAGCAGAGGCGGAGGAGGCCGTCAAGAGGTATTTAGAAAATTTTCGAAATTGAACTCCTTCAGTCGCGCTTACGCGCGCCAGACCTTCGGCGTTCCGCCTGCCTGCATCCCGCGCGGCGGGCGGCAAGCTCCACGCCCTCGAGGAGGGAGCCCTTGGATCAGGAACAACCGGAAGCGCAAAAAAACCTCCCTCTTAGAGGGAGGCAGCACGACGAAGCCGTGACGGAAGGAGCGTTATTCTTTCGGCATTTTCCGCACGACGACGGCATAGCAGACGACGAGCGCGGCGAGGGTCGCCGCCCACGAAACGGGGTAGGAGAGGTAGAGCGTATCGAGGGTCGGGGAGGCGGCGAAAGCCGTATACAGCCAGACGACGCGCAGCAGGCAGATGCCGCTTAGGCTGGTGATCGTCGGCAGAAGGGAGTAGCCGATGCCGCGGAGCTGGCCGACGAAGGTATCCTGCATGCAGAAGAGAACATAGAGCGGCATGTTGTGGCTGACGCGGATCAAACCGTTGGCGATGACCGCCGGGTCGGTATTGAACAGCGCGAGCAGCGGCGTACCGAACGCGTAAATCAGCAGGCCGAGCGTCAGGCCGCCGACAAACGTTGCCGCCAGGCAGACGAGCAGCACGCGGCGGACACGGGCGTACTTTTCCGCGCCCATGTTCTGGCTGGAGAAGGTGAGGGCGGCCTGCGAGATGGAGTTGGAAACGGTGGTCGCGAAACCCTCGATGCTGGCGGCGGCGGTGTTGCCCGCGATGGCGGCCGCGCCGAAGGAGTTGATGGCAGACTGAATCAGCACGTTGGAGATGGAGAACATGCTGCTTTGCAGCCCGGCGGGGATGCCGATGCGCAGGATCATCGCCAGCGAGCGGCGCTCGATGCGCGTCTTTTTCGGCTCATAGCGGATATCGCCGTGGCTGGTGATGAGGCTGGTGAGCACAAGCACGGCGCTGATGGTCTCGCTGACGATGGTGGCGATGGCCACGCCCGCGACGCTGAGCTTCAGCCCGGCGACGAGCGCCACGTTGAGGATGATATTGACCACGCCGCTGATGGTGAGGTAATACAGCGGGCGCTTGGTATCGCCGACGGCGCGGAGAATTGCCGCGCCATAGTTATAGACGAGGCTGGCGGGCAGGCCGATGGCGTAGATGTTCAGGTAGAGCTGCGCGCCGCCTACGACGTCCTCCGGGCAGCCCATCAGCTCGAGCAGCGGGCGGGAGAGGACGAGCAGCAGCACGCCCAGCGCCGCACCGGAGAGCACCGCCAGCGCCATGGAGGTATGCACCGCACGGTGTATGCCGTTCCGATCCCCTGCGCCGGCCGCGCGGGCGACGGCCACGGACGCGCCAACGCTCAGCCCCATCAGCAGGCTGACCAGCAGATGGATGAGGGAGGTCGTCGCGCCGACGGAAGCCATCGCGACGGAATCGGCGAAGCGCCCGACGACGATGATATCCGCGGAATTATATAGAAGCTGAAGCACGCCGGAGAGAATCAGCGGCACGGTGAAGGCGAGCACGTTGGGCAGCAGCGGCCCGGCGGTCATCTCCACCTGACGATGCGAACGATGGGCAAACAAAAAACAGTCACCTCAATCCCAAAGCAATGCGAACAGCATAGCACAACGCGGGGAGAGCGTCAAGACAATGCATCAAACAAAAACCGCGCTTGCATTTCGTCAGTATTTTGGATATAATAAAGAAGCATGTTGGCAAAATATGGACTGTGATAAACGCGTGCCGCGCGATAAGGAGTATGAATATGAAAACAGTGACCATTCGCCTGACGATGATGACGGATAACGTGAAGAATTTTGTCAGCCTCGTCAACCGCTATCCGTATGATATGGATCTGCGCTCCGGGCGCTATGTGGTGGACGCCAAGTCCATCCTGGGCATTTTCTCGATTGACCTGTCCCGCCCGATCACGATGACGATTTACAGCGACGACTGCGACGACCTCATCCGCGAGCTGGACGGCTATCTGGTCAAGGATGGCGAGGAGACCGCTTCAAAATAAGAGACGGAGGTGCAGCCCATGCCGCTTGATGTGCATGCTACGGAAGAAGAGGACAAGCTTGTGCTGCTTTCGTCGCTGAACCGCCTGGGCGGCTGCACGGAGGAGCAGCTCCTGCGCTTTCTGGTTGAAAACGCGCTGATGAACCAGTTCCAGTTCTATCTGGCGTTGGGCGGGCTGAAAGAGGCGGGCTTCATTCGCGAGGCGCGCCATCTGGAGGGAACGCTGCTGATTCTCACCCCGCAGGGACGCGAGAGCGTGGAAATGTTCGCCTCCCGCATCCGCGCCTCCCAAACGGAAAAGCTGAACGCCAACGCGCCGGAATGGAAAAGGCGCATCCGCGATGAGCTGCAAATGCCCGCTTCGTGGCAGGAGACGGATAACGGCTTCGCCGTGACCCTGCGCGCGCTGGAAGGCGGCGCGGAAATTTTTTCCATGACGCTGACGGCGGCGACGAAGGCGCAGGCGAAACGCTTCTGCGAGCGCTGGCCCAGCCGCGCGCCCTTCCTCTATCAGACCATCATGGAACAGCTCGGCGAAACGGAAACTGTCGAGCCATAAGCGCGAAGCGAAGAAGGGAGTCTGAGGGATGAATCCCTCAGATAGGTTTGGGCGATAGCCCAATATAGCCCCGTCAAGCAAAAGCAGTCAGGGAGCGAAGCGATACCTGACGGGTTTTTATCGCAAAAGCATCGTAAAACCTGCAAAGAAACGAAAAAAATAGAAAAAATAAAAACGTTCGACGGCAACGGCAAAAAGGACGCAAAACCCATGCGTCTGATTGCCTATGCCCGTCGGGCGTTTTTTTCATGCGCTGAAAACCCCGAAAAACGATCAAATAACGCCGAAATATGCGGAAAGTTCGTAAAAAATGCGCGAGAATTTGGATGAATTGACCGACCAATGAAAAGAAATTATCCAAAAACACTTCCATTTTTTCATACATTCTGATATAATGGGCAACAGATACGAGCAGGCGCGAAACAAGCTGCCCGAAAAATAGCCGATCAGGCTTCAAAGGAGGAACGATTTATGAAGGACTACATGGTGAAGGACATACGCAACATCGCTGTATTGGGACACGGC
>CAKTXH010000099.1 GCA_934630975.1 uncultured Clostridia bacterium
CATAAAGTGCCGAAAGGTCAGCCGACTTTCTTTTTTTGCTTCCGCCGAAGTCCGCGAAGCGTCAAAAAAAACGGACAGGGGGTTCGTTCACCGCATGTCCGCTCTTATTTTGATTTATTTTTTGCGCCTAAGCATGAAGCAGGCCGCTGCGGAAACCGCCAGCGCCGCGCCCCAAAGCAGAACGGGGCTTTCGTCGCCCGTCTTCGGCAGGTTTTCCGCGCTGGGGAGCTTTTTCCACTCCGCCGTGAGCGTCATATCTCCCGTGACGGTGATCGTTTCGCCCGCGTGGTACATCTTCTCGCCGTCCTTCCAGCCGACGAAGGTATAGCCGGTTCGCGGTTCTTCGCCAAGCGTCACATTTTGGCCGTAGGCCGCCGTTTCCGTCCGCGTTTTGCCGTCCAGCAGGACGTATGTGACCGTGAACGTCCGGGCTTCCCAAACAGCCGTCAGTTTCATATCTTCATTGACGGTGATGTTGACTTTTCCGTCGGCTCCGGCCGGATAGCTGTTCCCCTTCTCGTCCTTCCAGCCCTTAAACAGATGCCCTTCCTTTGTGGGCGCTTCGAGGGTGACGGTCGTGCCTTTTTGCACCGTTTGGCTGCCGCTTCCGCCTACGCCGCCGTTCGCGTCGATTGTGACCGTGCACGTCGGGATTGCTTTATACGAAGCGACGAGCGACAATTCGCCGGTTAGCAGCTTGTTTGCTTCCACCACCGCGCCGTTTTCAGAGGGCGTATATCGCGGGTTGTCGTTATACCAGTTGTCAATTTTTATGCCGCTGTTATGATAGTTCACGTTCATGTTCGCGGCGATGGGCAGTTGAATTTTAGCATTCTCATTCCACAGAAAAATATCTGCGCCGTGTCTGTCTGCCTTATTGTTGTAAATCTTATTTGATCCGTCGGAAACATTCATCGACCCATTTTCCAACTTAATACCGCCGCCGATACCGCCAGTACCGCCGGTTTCATACGCTTCATTGCCAATGACCGTCCAGTTTGTTATTGGTTTTTCAAACGTTGTTACGCCGATCAGCGCCACGCCGCCGCCATATGCTGCTTTGTTGTCTTTGATTGTGCCGCCGGTGATGTTGAGGGTTGAATTATATGCATATAAACCGCCGCCATTACCTGTATCTGACGTAACACATCCGTTGATTGTGCCGCCGCTGATTCTGATGGTTGAACTGTCCACAAACAAACCGCCGCCCGCACCTACCTTACATCCGCTGATTGTGCCGCCGCTGATTTCGATGGTTGAAGAATTTTCTGCATACAAACCGCCGCCCCATCTTCCCTCACATCCGCTGATTGTGCCGCCGCTGATGTTGATGGTTGATTTGTTCGCATACAAACCGCTGCCATTACCTTTATCTGACGACGGTGCCTTACATCCGCTGATCGTGCCGCCGCTGATGGTGATGGTTGATTGATTTTTTGCATACAAACCGCCGCCCTCATTTATCGTTGCCTCACATCCGCTGATTGTGCCGCCGCTGATGGTGACGGTTGAGCCGTCCACATACAAGCCGCCGCCCGCGCCTGCCTCACATCCGCTGATTGTGCCCCTGTTGATATTGATAGTTGATTGATTTGTTGCATACAAACCGCCGCCCGTACCCATACGTGCCTTACATCCGCTGATGGTGCCGTTGTTGATATTGATGGTTGAACCATTTGTTGCATACAAACCGCCGCCCGCATCTGCCTCACATCCGCTGATGGTGCCGTTGTTGATATTGATGGTTGAACCATTTTTTGCATACAAACCGCCGCCCGCATTTGCCGTACATCCGCTGATGGTGCCGTTGTTAATGGTGACGGTTGAATTGTCCGCATACAAACCGCCGCCATTTTCTGCCTCACATCCGCTGATTGTGCCGCCATCCATGATAAATTTTGATCCGCCATTAACTAAGATGACTCTGTTGCCACCGGCCCTACAATCTTCAATCTTGCCGCTCAGCATGTGGAATGTTGCCCCCGAAGCAGCAATTACTGCGCGTCTGCACTTTTCAATTACGCCGCCATGCATGTTAAAAACTGAATTCGAACTCATAATCACTACGCAGGCGTTGTCCGTAGACTCCCTATTTTGCAGCGTCACATTCTCGTACATATTCGCGGTTGCCCCTTCTAATACAGATACAAAGCCATTCCTTGTATCTCCGTCAATCGTCAGCACTCCATCGTATTTTTCCGCGCCTAAATTCAAGACAGTATCTTTTCCTGCTACCGTAATTCCTGCCTTCGATTTAATGGAAATATTATGACCTTCGCCCTTGATGGTTGTCCTGCCGCGGCTCAATGTATAGGTAGTATCGCCATCCAAGGTGATCTTCTGCATCAAAACGATCTCGTTTTCTACGTCGCTGGATTTGTTAATCTCGTCAACCGCATCCCCAAATTTAATAAATTGATCGTCCATCCCGACCTTATACGTCTTCGCCATAGCGCGCGGTGCCGCCAGCGCCAGCATACAGACCGCTATGCCCAGCGCCTTCCAAATCTTCTTGTTCATAGCTTTCTGCCTTTCCTTCGGTTCATTGTTTTCCTATATACAGCCAACAAAATGGATATGGACATCATAGCATATCGACATTCTTTTTTCAATCTGTTTTATTCGGTTCTTCACGAATCCGGGATTCGAAATTTTGCAAAAATTCCGATAACAGTCGCAATGATCGTCATGCAAAAAAGCGCTCTCCCGACTGTGGGAAAGCGCCTGAATGGTTTTTTACAAAATTTTACAGCATACTCGCCAGGAACGCTTTAAGCCGTTCTGTCTTCGGCGCGCCGAGCACATCCTCGGGGCTGCCGTGTTCGCAGATCACGCCTTGATCCATAAACACGACCTCGCTGGCGACGGCGCGGGCGAAGCCCATCTCGTGGGTGACGACCAGCATCGTCAAGCCCTCCTGCGCAAGGTTCTGCATGACGGAGAGCACCTCGCCGACCATCTCCGGGTCAAGCGCGCTCGTCGGCTCGTCGAAAAGGATGACTTCGGGATCCATCGCCAGCGCGCGGGCAATGGCGACGCGCTGCTTCTGGCCGCCGGAAAGCTGGCGCGGCTTGGCGTTGATATACGCGTCCATGCCGACCTTTTTCAGGTACTTCATCGCGTTCTCGACGCTCTCCTCGCGGGTGCGGTGCAGCACCTTCATCTGGCCGGTAACGCAGTTATTCAGCACGTCCATATTGCCGAACAGGTTGAACTGCTGAAAGACCATGCCGACCTTGGCGTGGTAGCGCGGCATGTTGACCGCGCCGGAGAGAATGTCCTCGCCGTGGTAGAGAATCTGTCCTTCGTCCGGCGTTTCCAGCAGGTTGATGCAGCGCAGCAGCGTCGATTTGCCCGAGCCGGAAGAGCCGATGATACAGGTCACTTCGCCCTTGTTGGCGGCAAAATCCACGCCTTTGAGCACCTCATGGTCGCCGAAGGCTTTCTTAATGCCCTTGACCTCGATCACGCGTTCCATCTCTTGACGGCCTCCTTCTCGTTCTCCACAGATACCTTGATATCCGCGCGGCTGTCGCTCTGCGAGCCGTGAATGACGTAGTTATCCGGGCCGTCCATCTTCTTTTCCACCGCGCGCAGGATGCGGCTGACAGTCAGCGTCAGGATGAGGTAAATCACCGCGATGATGAAATACACCTCGAAATAGCGGTAATACGTCCCCGCGGCGCTCTTCGCCTGGAAGAACAGCTCGGAAACGGAAATGACGTTCAGCACGCTGGAATCCTTGATGTTGACGATCAACTCGTTGCCCACGGACGGGAGGATATTGCGGATGGCCTGCGGCAGAACAACCGTCGTCATGGTCTGCCAATGGGTCATGCCGATGGCGTGCGCCGCCTCGAACTGGCCCTTATCGACGGAGACAATGCCGCCGCGGATGATTTCGGCCATATACGCGCCGGTGTTGATGGAGATGATGAAGATGGCCGCGAAGGTCGTATCCATGAACACGCCCGCGTACTGCGCGCCGTAATAGATGACGACGGCCTGCACGATCATCGGTGTGCCGCGGAACACCTGAATATAGACGTTCATCAGCAGCTGCACGAGCTTGAGCAGCCCGCGCCGGAGGATCACGCCGGTGTTCGAGCCGGTTTTCTTCTTCTCCGGCATGGCAATCGTGCGGATGATGGCCACCAGCAGGCCGAGCGCGAAGCCCAGCGCCGTGCCCGTCAGCGCGATGAGCAGGGTCATGCCCGTTCCGCGCAGGAACAGCATGCCGTATTTTTGCAGCAAAAAGGCTACCCAGCCAAAGAAAGACGTAGAAGCGTTCGGCATTGTTTTCTCCTTTTTCCGATTACCCTTCCACCGCTCACGCGGTCCCCCTCCCCTTAAAAGGGGAGGTTTCGGGCTTCTCTCCGTTTCTTATCCATGTTTTTCCATGTTTTCCAATCGCCCTTTCACGACTCACACATTCCCGCTTAGAGAAGCGATTTCAGCCCCTGACCTCCCCTTTTAAGGGGAGGGGGACCGTCCGCAGACGGTGGAAGGGTGGGAGAAGGAAAGCATAAAAAGGCTGTCGGTTGCCCGACAGTCTTGTTTGGCGCTTGATTACTCGCTCAGCGGCTGATCGAGCACAACCGCATCCATGATGGCGTTGCGCTCCTCAGCGGAGATCCCGGCGAGGATCTCGTTGATCTGCTCTTTCAGCTCGCTGCCCTGACGAACGCCGACGGCAATCTGCGCGTCGTCCGGGGAGACGGTGAAGCCCTGACCTTCTTCGAAGGTAACATAGGTCAGATCCGGGTTCGCGGAGGTCGCGGAGACAGCGCCCGGGCGGTCGGCCACATAGCCGTCAATCGCGCCGGAGGAAACCGCGACGATCATCGTCGGGAAGGTTTCCATCGCGGGCATCTTCACCGCGCCCTCGATCTGATCGATCATGTCGTAGTGGAACGTGCTCATCTGGCCGGTGATCTTCGCGCCCGCCAGATCGGCAAGGCTCTTGGCGGAAGCGAACGCGCTGTCCTTGCGAACCACGACGGTCAGCTCCGTGTCATAGTAGGAATCGGTGAAGTCGATGGTCATCTTGCGCTCGGCGGTCGGGCTCATGCCGGCGATGATCACGTCGATGTTGCCGGAGAGCAGCGCCGGGGTCAGGCCGTCCCACTCGGTCTTGACGATTTCCAGATCCATGCCGAGCTGATCGGCGATGATCTTCGCGATGCGCACATCGTAACCGTCCGCATAGCCGCCCGCCGCAATCGCCACGGCGTTTTCGCTCGCGTCGCTCTGCGTCCAGTTGTACGGCGCGTAGTTGCACTCCATGCCCACGCGCAGGGTCTCGCAAACGCCCGCCACCGCGAGCAGAACCAGGGCCATCGTCATGGCCAGAACCAGCATCTTCTTCATCGTTGTATCCTCTCCGACCCCATCGGGTCTATCCATAAGTTGTTCGGTTGGAATGAGGATATCTTACACCTGTCCGGCCCATCAGTCAACAAAACTACAATAATTTCGCGTTCAATTTGTATTTTTTACAAAGTAAATCCCTCTGAGCGCGTCTGACAGTGTGCAAAAATATACGGTTTGCGCCTTTTCAGCCGGGTATCGCCCGTTTTATGCCCGCACGGTTTCGCCCGCGCCGATTCGGACAGGCTGCCCCTTCAGCGTCAGCTCCACCGCTTCGCCGCCCGCGTTGGCGATGCTCACGTCTTGGCCGCTCATGGTCAGCAAAAGCGGCTGTCCGCGCCAAATCCAGATCAATGCCGAAAACGCCCGCATTTTCCCGAAAGCGCTCGTCGTATTCCGCCCGCGGCGTATGCACCCATTCAAAGAAGAAATCGTTTCTGCGGCTCTCCTTGGTGGCCTCGACCTCCTGCATGGCGTTGTTTTCCATCAGGATTTCCGCCAGCGCGACGATCAATTGGCCGATGTGCATGATTTCATCCACATCGCCGCCGATTTCCAAAACCGCCTCGATGTGCTCGTTGAAACGGAGCGGGAAGCAGATTCCCTTGGTCTCTTCGCCGACGCTGACGTAAACGATGCAGGCTTCCTGCTGCTCATACACGCGCGCGGCGGCAGGCCGAACCCGGCCCACCATTTTTTCATCCGTACCCGCGAACACCTTGCCGTCGATATCCGTCACGTTGACCGAATAGGGCGTAACCCTGGCAATGCGTCCGACAATGGCCCACGCCATCCGCTGCGTCAAGTACCCCATTGCATCTTTCCACCTGCTTGAAGTCGTGATACGGCCATTATGAAGCATGCCGCCCCGGTTGTCAACCTCCGTTTCCTGACCCACGTTTCATCTTTCCGTTGTAAAACGCCTTTTATTTCGCCCTGAGAATTATTTTTCCTCCCGCTGCATCACGCGCACCACGTAATCGGCGAACTCGCTTTCCGCCGCCGAAAGCGCCGCGCCGCGCAGAACCGCCATGTTGAAATTGACCGCCAAATCGAGGTCGCGCACGGGGCGCGTGACCAGCTTTTCCGCCTTCATCGTCTTGGGCGGCAGACAGAAGGAGATGTAATTCGCCTTGGCAACCAAATCGAGCGCCTGCCCCCACGCGCTGCCATCCAGCATGATCTGCGGCTCACAGCCCGCCGCCGCGCACTGGCGTTCCAAGCTGCTGATGACGGGCGGCGTG
Source organism: uncultured Clostridia bacterium (assembly GCA_934630975.1). Lineage (GTDB taxonomy): Bacteria > Bacillota > Clostridia > Christensenellales > Aristaeellaceae > Ventricola. The sequence goes on from CAKTXH010000099.1 coordinate 6,615, forward strand.
CTGTTGAGCAGCACCATCCGATAGGGCGCGAAATCCGCCATGCAAAGCTCCTCCTTCGCCGCCAGCGGATGATCGGCGGAAAGCAGCGCGACCTGCGGCGATTCGCGGTGGAAAATGACCTCCAACGCCGGATCATCCACCGTGCCGAACACCAGCGCGATGGCCGATTTGCCGCTCGCCACGCGCGCATAACAGCCTTCCAGCGTGTCGTTGCACGTCACCAGATTGATTTTGGGGTGGCCGAGCACAAACCGGGAGAGGAAATTCGCCGGGAAAAAGCTGAGCATGCCCCACGTCATGCAGATTTCCGCCTGCGTGTCGCGGTCGCAGGCCGCTTTGGTGATCTCCGCGCGGATGGTCTCCGTCTGGCGCAGGTAGGCCGGGGCCATCCTTTCCAGCGCGCGCCCGGCCGGGCTGAGGCATACGCCCGTCCGCTGGCGCACAAAAAGCGGCGCGCCCAGTTCGTCCTCGAGCTTATCCATGCTCTTGACCAGCCCCGGCACGGAGATGTAGAGCTTTTTCGCCGCGGAGGTAAAGCTGCCCGTCTGCGCGATTTCAAGGAAAAAACGGATCTGTTTCGCGTCCATATCTTCTCCGTAACATCAGCGTAACCCGCTGTCCGAACAAGAGACAGCGGGTTACGGTTATATCGCTTATTTCGTCAGCAGGTCTTGCTTTTCCTGCCCGTTTCTCAGGAGGTCTTGTGGGAGAACGCGGTCATGATGCCGCCGGTGATGGCCTGGCTGTCAATCGTCGCGCCGGAAATCGCATCCACGCCCATGCTCTGGGCGTCGATGATGGATTTGGCGAACTCGGCGAACTGCTCGTCGGTCATGAACATGTTTTCCTTGCCCTCGCCGATCTTCATATCCACCAGCTTCTTATCCTTGATGGTGAAGATGACCTCATACGGATCATGCAGGCCGGTGACGAACACGGAGTAATCGCCGTCCGCGGCCTCGGCCCACGGCGCAGCCGCTTCGCCGCCCGAGGAGGACTTCAGTTCCGCGCGGCCGCCGAGCATCGTGTCGATGGCGGCGCGGCCGGAGCAGATGGCCTCGTGCAGGTATGTGCCGTTCTGATAGAGGTTGCAGACCAGGCTGCCCAGCTCGCCCGCGGAATACAGGCCCTCGATGGGCTGGTTATCCCAGGTCAGAACCTGACCCTTGATGTTGCGCTTCGCGCCGCCGGAGCAGGCCGGCATCGCCGGGAACTCTTCGATGGCGTAGAACGGCGCCTTCTGAATCTTGGCCATCGTGGTGATGTCGCGGCCAAAATCGGCGTCCTCGCCCGCGTCCACCATCGCGTTGTAGTGATCGACCTCGGCGCGCAGCGCTTCGGGATCGCGGCCCAGCTTCTCGGCCAGCTCCTCGATGGTATCGGCCTTGACGATCCAGCCCTTTTCGATTTCGACGCTGTTGTCATCCGACCAGTGGTACGGATTGCGGCAGGTCACCGGCCAGCCGATCCACGCGTTGACGATCGGCTGCGCCTTGCAGCAATCGTCGTCGAAGATCAGGTGCACGGGCTGAGAGCGATGAATCGGCACATCGACGTACTGGCCGTGGCTGTAATACTTCATGTGCTGGCGCTGATAGGAATCCGCCTCGTTGTAGTAGCGGGTGCTGTCCGCCGCGACTTCCATCCAGCCGCCGTGCTTCATGTAGAACTGACGGATGAAGCAGGTCTCGTAATCCGGCACCTTGATGCCGTGGAAGTAGCCGCAGGACATGGTGTGGTTATCCATGTGCCAGAGCTGCGCGCCGATGGCCATTTCCATCTTCACGCCGTCGCCGGTGACATACGGAGAGCCCGCGTTGTAGATCGTGTCGCCGCCGTTGAAGTCGCGGTACATCTGCATATCGCCTTCATAGCCGCCGGTCGCAAGCAGAACGCCCTTGTTCGCCTTGACATAGATGACCGTGCCGTCCGGCTTCTTCACGCCCACGCCTTCGACGCGCTTGGTGATGGAATCCTGCACGAGGCAGAC
>CAKTXH010000100.1 GCA_934630975.1 uncultured Clostridia bacterium
CACCATGCAGGAAAACATCGTCATCCGCGGCGTCCGCCAGAACAACCTCAAGGGCTTTGACCTGACCCTGCCGCGCAACAAGCTCATCGTCTTCACCGGCCTTTCCGGCTGCGGCAAATCCTCGCTGGCGTTCGATACGCTCTACGCCGAGGGGCAGCGGCGTTACGTCGAATCCCTCTCCTCCTACGCGCGCCAGTTTTTGGGGCAGATGGAAAAGCCGGACGTGGATTCCATCGACGGCCTCTCTCCCGCCATCTCCATCGACCAGAAGACTACGAGCAAAAACCCGCGTTCCACCGTCGGCACGGTGACGGAAATTCACGACTATCTGCGCCTGCTCTATGCGCGCGTCGGCGTGGCGCACTGCCCCAAGTGCGGCCGGGCAATCAGCAAGCAGACGGTCGATCAAATGGTCGATCAATTGCTTGCCCTGCCGGAACGCACGCGCATGCAGCTGCTCGCGCCGGTGGTGCGCGGCAAAAAGGGCGAGCACGTCAAGATTTTGGAAAACGTGGTCAAGCAGGGCTTTGTCCGCGTCCGCATCGACGGGGAAATCTACGACGCGGCGGAAGCGCCCGCGCTCGCCAAGCAGAAAAAGCACAACATCGAGGTCGTCGTTGACCGCTTGATTCTGCGCGAGGATATCCGCACCCGCCTGACCGATTCGCTGGAAACGGCGCTCTCCCTCTCCGGCGGCATCGTCATCGCGGATATCGGGCCGGGTGAGCGCGAGATGCTCTTCTCCCAAAACCTCGCCTGCCCGGAGTGCGGCATTTCCATCGAAGAGCTGGCCCCACGCTCCTTCTCCTTCAACAGCCCGTTCGGCGCATGCCCGACGTGCGCGGGTCTGGGCATGCTGCAAAAGATTGATCCCGACCTAATCGTGCCGGATTGGGGCAAGAGCCTGAACGAGAACCCGTTCAACGTTATGGGCTGGAGCAACCTCGAGCCGGGCACGCAGGCGGGCATGTTCTTTCAGGCGCTGAGCGAGAAATACGGCTTTTCGATGGATACCCCGCTCGATCAACTGCCCAAGGAGGCGCTGGACGTCATCCTCTACGGCACGAAGGGCGAGCCGCTGAACATCCATTACACGCGTCCCAACGGCGATTCGCACACGTTCTCCGCGCCGTTTGAAGGCGTGATTCCCACGACCGAGCGGCGCGCCGCCGAGACGCAGAGCGACGCGACCAAAGCCTATTACGACGGCCTGATGAGCCAGACGCCCTGCCCGGACTGCCGCGGCAAGCGCCTTCGCCCGGAAATTCTGGCCGTGACGGTCGGCGGAAAATCCATCGCGGAAGCCTCCGACCTGTCCGTGATCGACGCGCAGGCGTTCTTCGCCGCGCTGACCTTTGGCGAAAAGGACGGCATGATCGCCGCGCCGATTCTCAAAGAGATTAACTCCCGCCTGCGCTTTTTGATCGACGTGGGCTTGGGCTACCTGACGCTCTCCCGCGCGGCGGGCACGCTCTCCGGCGGCGAGGCGCAGCGCATCCGTCTGGCGACGCAGATCGGTTCGAGCCTCGTCGGCGTGCTCTATATTCTGGATGAACCCTCCATCGGCCTGCACCAGCGCGACAACGCGCGGCTCATCGAAACGCTCAAGCACCTTCGCGACATCGGCAACACGCTGATCGTCGTCGAGCACGACGAAGACACCATGCTCGCGGCGGATCAAATCGTGGATATCGGCCCGGGCGCGGGCGAGCACGGCGGTCAGCTCATCGCGCAGGGCACGGCGCAGGAGATCATGGCTTGCCCGGATTCCATCACCGGCGCGTATCTCTCCGGCCGCCGCAGCATCCCCGTGCCGCTGCGCCGCAAGCTGCCTGTCGGCTGGCTGACGGTGCGCGGTGCGCGCGCCAACAACCTGAAAAACATCGACGTGAAGATTCCGCTGGGCGTGATGGCCGTCGTCACCGGCGTATCCGGCAGCGGCAAATCCTCGCTGGTCAACGAGATCATCTATAAAACCCTCCAGCGCGACCTCAACCGCGCGCACACGCGCCCCGGCGCATGCGACGGCATCGACGGCGTGGAACAGCTCGATAAGGTCATCGCCATCGACCAAAGCCCCATCGGCCGCACCCCGCGCAGCAACCCGGCCACCTATACCGGCCTGTTCGACATGATCCGCAAGGTGTTCGCCGCCACGCCGGAAGCCAAGGCGCGCGGCTACAAGGAGAACCGCTTCTCCTTCAACGTGCGAGGCGGCCGCTGCGAGGCCTGTTCCGGCGACGGAATTCTGCGCATCGAAATGCACTTTCTGGCGGATATCTACGTGCCCTGCGAGGTCTGCAAGGGCAAGCGCTACAACCGTGAGACGCTCGAGGTGCTCTACAAGGGCAAATCCATCGCGGACGTGCTTGATATGACCGTCGAGGAAGCGCTGGAATTCTTCTCCGCCTATCCGCGCATCACGCGCAAGCTGCAAACCCTCTACGACGTGGGGCTGGGCTATATCCGGCTGGGGCAGTCCTCCACGACGCTCTCCGGCGGCGAAGCGCAGCGCGTCAAGCTGGCGACCGAGCTTTCCCGCACATCGACCGGCAAGACGTTCTATGTGCTCGACGAGCCGACGACCGGCCTGCATATCGCCGACTGCGAACGTCTCGTGCACGTCCTGCGCCAGCTCGCCAAGGGTGGCAACTCCGTGCTGATCATCGAGCATAATCTCGACGTGATCAAGGCATGCGATTACGTGATCGACCTCGGCCCGGAGGGCGGCAGCGGCGGCGGCACGCTCGTCTGCGAGGGCACGCCGGAGGATATTTGTACATGCAAAAAGAGCTATACCGGGCAGTATCTCGCGCCCGTGCTCCAAAAGAGCCGCCGGGTGGAGACGGAAGAATAAATTTTGTAGACTGTAGACAAAAAGCTATTCTCCCCCCGAAGGGGGAGAATAGCCCTTTCCACAAATGAAAGAATAGCTGAATTTCTTGATTTTGCTATTCAAGCCAAGTTTGCTTATGTCAACAAGCTGAGCGGTCAGGGTTTTGCCCCGCCGCTTTCTTTCTCTTCCGGATGATAATAATCCCAAATCACCTTCGCCTGCGCTTTGCCGATGCCCTCCGCCTCGCAAAGCTCTTCCGGCGTGGCGTTGGCGATATTCGCGACGGATTTAAAATGCGTCAGCAGGGCGCGCCGCCGGGTCGCGCCGATGCCGGGGATATCCTCCAGCGTGGAGTGTATGCCCGCCTTCTGGCGCAGGTCGCGGTGATGGGTGATGCCGAAGCGGTGCGCCTCGTCGCGGACGCGCTGAATCAGGTGCAGCGCGGGCGACTTGCGGTCGAGCAGGATACTCTCCTCCTGATCCGGCAGGAAGATCTCTTCCAGCCTTTTGGCAAGGCCGAAAATCGGAATGTTGTAGCCGACCTTGAGCATGGCTTCGCGCGCAAATCGAAGCTGCTGCGGGCCGCCGTCAATCAGAATCAAATCCGGCAGATCGGCAAAGCCGGACAGGCCGCGCCCGTCCTCCGGCAGCTTGCCCGCCTTCGCCAGCGCCTCCCTCTCCTGCGTGGCGCGGGTCAGGCGGCGGGTCAGCACCTCGTTCATGGAGGCGAAGTCGTTCGCGCCGACGACCGTTTTGATGCGGAAGATGCGGTACTCCTTGCGTGCGGCCTCGCCGTCGATGGCGACGACCATGCTCGCCACGCTCAACACGCCCTGCGTGTTGGAGATGTCGTAGCCCTCGATGCGCCGCGGCGTGTGATCCATGCCGACCGCTTTCGCCAACGCTTCGCACGCGCCGATGGTGCGTTCGTGCGCGCGGGCAAGGTGCGCGTTGCGCTTGGCCAGCGCGTCCTTCGCGTTTTTCAGCGCCAGCTCCACGAGCTTATGCTTGGCGCCGCGCTGCGGCTCGAACACCGTCACCTTCGTGCCTTTTCGTTCGGTAAGCGCCTGCGCGATATCCTCCGCCTGTTCCGGCAGAACCATGCAGAGGATTTCCGAAGGCGGCTGTCTGCCGTCGTCGTAAAACTGCATGACGAACGAACCGAGAATCTGCGCCGCGCTCTGGTCGCCCGCGCCGTCCAGCGCGTAGTTCTCCGCGCCGATCATATGCCCGCCGCGCACATAGACGACCTCCACCATCGCGTCGATATGATCGCTCGTGCAGGCGATGATATCCTGATCGCCGCCGTTGACGTTAATCGCCTTCTGCCGCTCCATCAGGTTCTGCGCGTCGCGGATGCGGTCGCGAAGCTGGGCGGCCTGCTCGAAGCGCATCTCCCGCGCGGCTTTGTTCATCTGCTCGGTCAGCCTGTCGATCACCGCGTCGGATTTGCCGCCCAGAAAGTCGATGACCTCCTGCACCACCTTGCCGTATTCCTCCGGCGTGGTCAGCGACGCGCACGGCGCAAGACATTCGCCGAGCTGATGGTGCAGGCACGGGCGCTGCCGCATCCCCGGCTTGATCGTCATTGCGCAGGTGCGCAGCGGGAACAGCCCGCGCAGTACGTCGAGCACCTCGCGCACGCCCGTCGCGCCCATATACGGGCCGAAATACTTCGCCTTATCCTTTTCCACCCGGCGCACCAGCTCCACGCGGGGATAATCCTGCGCGAGGTCGATTTTCAGATACGGGTAGTGCTTATCATCCTTGAGCAGGATGTTATACTGCGGCTTATGCAGCTTGATGAGGTTACATTCCAGAATCAGCGCTTCCAGATTCGTATCGCAGAGCACGATATCAAAATCGTCGATTCGGGCGACCATCGCGCGCACCTTGACCGTATGCGCCTTGGAGTTGGTGAAATACTGGCTGACGCGGTTCTTGAGGTTGACCGCCTTGCCGACGTAGATGATCTTGCCCTCGCTTTTCATCAGATAGCATCCCGGGCAGGTGGGCAGCTTTTCAATTTTCAGTTTCAGCAAGTCGTTCATGCAGCAATCCTTTCACCCTTCCACCGCTCACGCGGTCCCCCTCCCCTTCAAAGGGGAGGTCGGGGCTTATTTAAGAGAATAAACAAATCCATGCAAATGCGCGGAAAGCGTTTATTCACATTGATTTGCAAGGTAACGAATTTAACCCCAAGACCTCCCCTTTTTAAGGGGAGGGGGACCGTCCGCAGACGGTGGAAGGGTAAGAAAAAAGAAAAAGCGGAGCGAAGCGATGCTTCACCCCGCGCGCAGCCCGGCGCTTATTCTTCCTCGTCGTCCTCATCGGCTTCATCAGAGAAGCGCGTGCGGACAACCTGAATCAGCTTCTCCATCAGCGCTTCTTCCGGGGGAACGAATTCCTCCATCTCTTCGCCGCTCTCGTCGGTGAAGGTGTTCACCTGCATGATATAAACCGGGTCGTCGTCCGGGTCGTCATCGGCCGAGTTTTCCTCCGCGTTGCACAGCGCGGCGAATTCCTGTCCGTTGTAATAGAAATAATCCATCACCTCGAGCATCAGCGTATTGCCGTTGTCGTCGGTAAACTCCACGATGTCGCGATCCTGCATCTCTTCCGGGGTCATAGCCAAACCTCCTGCCCGCGCGTTGCGCGCGTTGATGCCTCTATTATACCCGCAGCGCCTCCAAAATGCAAGCGTCACAGGCTGACCCATCAGCCGAGCGCGAGGTCAAGCGCCATCATCAGCGTATAGCCTGCCGTCAGCGCGAACAGACCCGCGCGGGTTTTTGCCGCCTGTGGAATCATCTCCGCAAAGACGACCTGCATCATCGCGCCCGCGCAGAACGCCATCATTCCCGGCAGCGCGCCCCGCATCACGCCCATCGCTGCCGCGGCCAGCATGCCGAAAAGCGGCTCGACCACGCCGCTGAGCGCGCCGAGCGCAAAACTCTTTCCCCGGCTCAGGCCGCCCGCGCGAAAGGGAAGCGCCACGGCCAGCCCCTCCGGCAGATTCTGCACCCCGATGCCCAGCGCCAGCACCGCCGCCCCGGCAAAGCCGCCCTGCATGCCCGCCAGCGCAAACGCCAGCCCGACGGCCATGCCTTCCGGGATGTTATGCAGAGTGATGGCCGCGTACATCAGCGTCCGCCGCCTTGCATCGACCGAAACGCCTTGCAGCCGCTGAACGCCGCGCAGAAACGCATCCACCCCGGCGATCATCGCCGCGCCGAGCGCAAAGCCGAGCGTCACCGTCAGCCAGCCGCCTTCATTCTGCTGCATCGCGGGCAGAAGCATGCTGAAAACAGCCGCCGCGCTCATCACGCCCGCCGCAAAGCCCATGCATGGGCCATCCTCCGTCTGTTTCTTTATCAAACAGACCAGCGCCGCGCCCAATATCGTCATCAAAAACGGGAAGAGCGTACCGACGCCGGCCCAGAAAACTGCTTTCATCGGCTTTCACCTCTCTGCCATGCTATGCGCAGAGCGGGAAAGGCGTTCGGCATACGCAAAAATACCTCCGGCCGAAGCCGGAGGTATAGCGGTTTTTTACTTGCTGTGGCAGCTCTTGCCGCTGCCGCAGCCCGGGCAGCCGGAGCAGCCGCCGCTCTTCTTTTCACGGACGAGGCTGCGGGCAAGGAAGAACATGACCGCCGCCAGAACAATCAGAACGATAATCGTTGCCACGGGATTTCCTCGCTTTCTGATGATATGGGAATGTTCCCTTCCTCAGTATCGGGGAAGGGAACACGCCCTATACGAAGTTTGGAGGGGAAATTACTTGCCGGTGTACTTGACTTCCATCTCTTCGCTCTCCTTATACGGGCGAACGAGCAGATAGATGAGCACGCCAAGCACGATCACAGCCGCCACGGTGCCCACGCCGAAGGTGGTGTCGCCGGTGAACAGGCCGCCGATCTGGTAGACGATCAGCGCCATCGCGTAAGCGAAGCCGCACTCCCAGCCGATTGCAGCCCAGGTCCACTTCGCGTTGTTCATCTCGCGCTTGATGGCGCCGATGGCCGCGAAGCACGGCGCGCACAGCAGGTTGAAGATCAGGAAGCTGTAAGCGGAGAGCTGGGTGAACTGAGCGGCGATGTTGACCAGGCCGGCGAAGTCGCCCTCGTCAACCATCTCCAGCGCGTCGCCCGCAACCGCGAACAGAGTGCCGAAGGTACCGACGACTTCTTCCTTCGCAACCAGGCCGAGCAGGGTCGCGACGGTCGCCTGCCAGCTGCCGAAGCCGAGCGGCTTGAAGATGAAGCAGACCGCGTTGCCGATGGTCGCGAGGATGGAAGCGTCCATATCCTCGACCATGCCGAACGCGCCGTCCACAAAGCCGAAGGAGCTGGTGAACCAGACGAACACAGAGGACAGGGTGATGATCGTACCGGCCTTCTTAATGAAGCTCCAGCCGCGCTCCCAAGTGCCGCGCAGCACGTTCTTCACGGTCGGGACGTGGTAAGCCGGCAGCTCCATAACGAACGGAGCCGGCTCGCCCGCAAAGGGCTTGGTCTTCTTCAGGATGATGCCGGAGATGACGATCGCCGCGATGCCAATGAAGTAGGCGCTCGGGGCAACCCACCACGCGCCGCCGAAGATTGCGCCGGCCATCAGGCCAACGATCGGGGTCTTCGCGCCGCAGGGGATGAAGGTGGTGGTCATGATCGTCATGCGGCGATCACGCTCCTGCTCGATGGTACGGGAGGCCATAACGCCAGGCACGCCGCAGCCGGTGCCGACCAGCATCGGGATGAAGCTCTTGCCGGAGAGGCCGAAACGACGGAACAGACGGTCCATGATGAACGCGATACGCGCCATGTAGCCGCAGTCCTCGAGGATGCACAGCATCAGGAACAGAACGAGCATCTGCGGCACGAAGCCGAGAACCGCGCCGACGCCGCTGATCACGCCGTCAACGATCAGGCCGGTGAGCCAGTCGGCACAGCCGATGCCCTCAAAGAAGCTCTGCGCCGCCGGAACGATCCACTCGCCGACGAACACGTCGTTGGTCCAGTCCGTCAGCGCGCCGCCGACGGTGGTGATGGCGATGTAGTAAACCAGCGTCATGATGGCCGCGAAGATCGGCAGGCCGAGGATTCGGTTGGTCAGCACGCGGTCGATCTTATCGCTGGTGCTCATGCCGCGGTTGCTCTTCTTGACGCAGCCGTCGATGATGGAAGCGATGTAGGTGTAACGCGCGGAGGTGATGATGGACTGGCTGTCGTCGTCCATCTCGGTCTCGCAGGCCTTGATATCCTGCTCGATGTGCGCGAGCTTATCCTTGGAGATGTTCAGCTTCTGGATCAGCTGCTCGTCGCGCTCGAAGATCTTGACGGCGAACCAGCGCTGCTGCTCTTCCGGCATGTCGTGCAGCACGACTTCCTCGATGTGCGCCAGCGCGTGCTCGATGCTGCCCGCGAAGCGATGCTGCGGGATGGTCTTCTTGCCGCTGCGCGCCATCTGCACCGCGCGCTGGGCGGCTTCCATCACGCCGTCGCCCTTCAGCGCGGAAATCTCGATGACCGGCACGCCCAAATGGTTGGAAAGCTTCGCCGCGTCGATGCGGTCGCCGTTCTTGCGGACGACGTCCATCATGTTCAGCGCGACGACCATCGGGATGCCCAGCTCGGCGAGCTGCGTGGTCAGGTACAGGTTGCGCTCCAGGTTCGTCGCGTCGATGATGTTGAGCAGCGCGTCCGGGCGCTGGTCGATCAGCACGTTACGGGCGACGACTTCTTCCATCGT
>CAKTXH010000101.1 GCA_934630975.1 uncultured Clostridia bacterium
GTGCCGGAAACGCCAGTGTTTTCCTTGTCGATGATGATGACGCGGGGATCAAGCCGCGCGTACATCCGGCAGATTTCCAAACTCGCGTCTCTTGAACCGTCGTTGACGAGCAGCACTTCCAGATTCTGGTAACGCTGGCGCTTGATGCTTTCCAGACACGGAACCATATCCATCGCGGAATTGTAGATGGGCACGATGATGGAGACGAGCGGGCTTTCCATACGCGCGAAACCTCCGATGCGTTGATTTTTTGGTTATTATACCATAGACGCGGGAAAAGAAAAAGAAGAAAAGCGCGCGCCTAAAATTCTTTTTGCAGACCGTTTTGCACAAGAGAAACTTTCCTGATGCAGAAACAAAAGAAAATAAACCGAAACAGGTTTTAAAATGAAGGATGGACGGCGGAAAAACGTTTGACAAATGCAGGATTTGAGCGTATCATAAAAGCCATCAAACACGGGAATCAAAGGAGATTGCAGCGTGGAAAATATCGCGTATTACAACGGAAAAATTTCCTCGATCGAGGATATGATGATCCCCATGAACGAGCGCAGCAGCTACTTCGGCGACGGCGTGTACGACGCCATGTTCACCGTCGATCATGTGCCGCTCCAGCTGGATGATCATCTGCGCCGCTTCTACCGCAGCGCGAAGAAGATTGACATTGAAATTCCCATGCCGTTTGAAGAGCTTCGGGCAATGGTGCTCGATTTCTGCAAAAAGATCGACAGCCCGGACGCGATGGCCTACGTGCAGGCGACGCGCGGCGTGGGCATGCGCGGCCACGCGTACCGCTTTGCGGGCGGCACGCCGAGCCTGTGGGTGTGGGTCAAGCCGGATATGCTCGACCCGATGGACAGAAGCTACAAGGCCATCACGATGGAAGATACGCGCTATTTCCATTGCGATATCAAGACGATCAACCTGCTGCCCGCCGTCATTTACACCCAGCGGGCGGAAGAGGCGGGCTGCGACGAGACGATCCTCCACCGCGGCGACCGCGTAACCGAATGTGCGCACTCCAACGTGCACATACTGAAGGACGGCGCGCTGAAAACCGCGCCCTGCGACAATCTGATTCTGCCGGGCATCACCCGCGCGCACCGCATCGCCCAGTGTAAGGAAATGGGCGTCCCGGTGATCGAGGAGCCGTTTACCGTGCAGGAGATGATGGAGGCAGACGAAATCTTCTTCACCAGCGCGAGCGCGCTTTGCTGCCGGATTGAGGAAATCGACGGCCAAAAGGTCGGCGGGCGCGCGCCCGAGCTGATCGCGAAGATTCAGAAAGCGGCCTGGGACGAGGCGCTGGAGGAAGTTCGGCAGATAAACGGATAACCCATAGAAAGGCGGATGAGCATGAAGAACATCGCATATTACAACGGAAAAACCGCGCCCATCGAAGAGATGATGGTGCCCATGAACGACCGCGCCTGTTATTTCGGCGACGGCATTTACGACGCGACCTGCGTGGTGAACCATGTGCCGATGGCCTTTGACGACCATATCGACCGCATCTACCGCAGCGCGAAGATGATCGACATCGACATCCCGATGGAAAAGGCGGAGATGAAGGCGATGCTTCAGGGCCTCGTCGATCAGGTGGAGGGCGACGTGCTCTTCCTCTATTGGCAGGTGACGCGCGGCGTGGGCATGCGCAACCATCCGTATGCGGGCGCGGGCGACAAGCCGAGCATCTGGGCGTTTGTGCGCCCGAGCAAGATGCGCGATCCGTTCGGCGTGTACAAGTGCATTACGGTGGAGGATAAGCGCTTCTTCTACTGCAACATCAAGACGATCAACCTGCTGCCCGCCGTCATGGCCAACGAAAAGGCGATGAAAGCGGGCTGCGACGAGGCGATTTTCCACCGCGGCGAGCGCGTGACGGAGTGCTCTCACTCCAACGTGCACATCATCAAGGATGGCACACTCTACACCGCGCCCTGCGACGAACTGATTCTGCCGGGCATCACCCGCGCGCACATCCTGAACATCTGCAAGCAGAAGGGCATCCCGGTTGTGGAAGAGCCGTTCACGCTTCAGGAGATGATGGATGCGGATGAAATCTTCTTCTCCAGTTCCAGCGCGCTGACCTGCCGCATCGGCGAAATCGACGGCAGAAAGGTCGGCTGTAAGGATGAAAAGACGTTTGCGATGATTCGCGACGGCTATCAGGAAGAGATCAGGAAGGAAGCGGGGATTTGACGCCGGGGCGCTGCCCCAGGCCCTCGGCAGGGAAATGATTTCCCTTGCACCCTTACGATAAAAGCCCATTGTTCGGAAATATCCGCGCAATGGGCTTTTCAGTTATGGGAAAATCAAGAACCTCGGATTTCTGTTCCTCAATGCGTCTCCAGCCACGCGGGCACGTCGAGCAGGGAGGGCAGCACTGCGGCGGCGGCGGAGAGAAACGCGCCGTCCGGGCGCTTCATATCCGGGATGCAGATCACGTCGATTCCGGCGGCATAGGCGGCGCGAATCCCGGCTTCGCTGTCCTCCAAAATCAGGCAATCTGCACCGGCTTCGCCGGATTTCGCCTGCGCCTTGATGAAGATATCGGGTGCGGGCTTGCCGTGCGCAATCTCTGGGCCGAAAACCATCGCGTCAAAATAGGTCTCAATGTGATTTTGCGACAGCGCGAACAGCGCGCGTTCCTGTGTGCTGGAGGAAGCGAGAAGGATTTTAATCTGGCGGTGCTTTAGATAGTTCAGCAGCTCCAGCGCGCCCGGTTTGAGAGGAATGCCTCTGGCAAAATAATCCTTTTCGAGCGCACTGACGTAGGAGAGTCCCTGCTCCAGCGTGATGGGCAGATGGTAGGTGAAAATCAGGTTTTGCATGTTCGTTACTTCGTTTTTGCCGCTGTATTGGCGGGCATACCGTTCCAGCGAAAAGCGGAATTGGTATTTTCGAAGCAGATCGGCATACAGATTGTAGCTGATGATTTCGCTGTCGATCAGCAGCCCGTCAAGATCAAAGATAATGGCCTTTTTCATGTCCGTTCCTCCCCAACATCCTGAAGGTCGTTTTTGAACGCATACGCCGCTGCTAGGATAAAGATCATGCAGAGCATCCATGCGACGGGTTCGCACGCGCAGACCGCCGGATAGCCCAGCATCGGCACGAGCTTGAAGCCGAAAACCGCTTTGCAGACCAGCTCCATCGTGCTGCAAATCAGCGGCGCAATCGTGTGCTTCATGCCTTGCAGCGCGTTGCGCACGATGACGACAACCGCCATGGGCGGTATCATCGGAATGCCCACATGCAGATAGAGCAGCGCGTTATCCAGCACCTCCGGGTTCGTGCTGCCGGTGATGAACCGGATGGCCGCAGGCGCGGCGGTGAAGGTGAACGCCAGCGCGAACAGCCACCAGACGCCGTAGATCGCCAGCGCGACGCCTTGCCCCTGCACGATGCGGCGGCGGCGGTTCGCGCCGAAGTTTTGGCTGGAATACGTCGCGACGCTCGCGCCCAGCGCTATCCCCGGCATATGGAACAGTTCGGTCAGGCGGCGGAGAGCGTCGCCATCCAGCAGACGGATTGCTCCATCCGCCTTCGGTCGTTTGCGCCGAAATGGCGGCTGACGGAAAGCGCAAAGCCACTGTTTAACCCAAACGCCAGCGTGGTAATCAGGCTGTACAGCGCGGCGGTTGCGCCGATTTGTGACAGCGCCGCGTCGCCGAGCAGATGACCTGCGATGGCGGTATCTGAAAGGTTGTAGATTTGCTGAAGCAGATTACCGATAAAGAGCGGCAGAGAAAAGCGGAGCAGAAGCCGGACGGGGCTGCCGGTCGTCATATCCAGCGTATGTGTGTGCACGAGGAAGCCTCCTATCATTGCTTTTGATGATATTATAGCGAATGAAAAGACTTGATTCTTGCAAAAAAACGGTATATACTGGCACAAAAGCGACAAGAAGGAGAAAGCATGATTCAAAACCGGAGAAGCCTGTACACCGATGTGAACGGCATGGAACTGCGCGACGATGTGATGCCACCCTTTGATTTGGTTGCGAACAATGGCGACGTGCATGATTTCATTGCGGGCGGCGTTCCGCCGCACTGGCACAGCCAGTTGGAAATTTTTTTGCTGCTGGAGGGCAGTGTGCGCGTCGGCGTCGGCGAGGTTATGCGTGATATCAAGCCGGGTTTTGGCTGCTTCATTAACACGGGTGTGATTCATTCCGTGACGGCGCTGGTCGATACGCCCTGCCGCTATCGCTCATTCGTCTTTGACGCAGGGATTTTGGCCGGTCTGCCGGGCAGCGTGTTTGATGTAAAATACATTCGTCCGCTGATGGAGCGAGGCTCACCGTACTGCTTTCTGGATTATGATGGGGAGGATGCGGCCTGTCTGGCGGCGTTTGGCCGCGCGTTTGACGCGTGCGTGCAGGAAGGGCAGGGGTTTGAGTTCCGCGCGCGGGAGGCGCTGACGGAACTGATTTTGGCCGTCATTCAAAAAAGCCGCGTTTCGCCGACCCGCGCGGCGGCGGATATCGGCGAAGAGCGGCTCAAGCAGATGCTGACGTTTATGGATGCGCACCTTGGCGCGGCGGTGACGCTGGCGGATCTTGCGGCGAGCGCGAACGTCTGCCCGCGGGAAGCCCAGCGGATTTTCGGGCGATACCTGCGCGAGCGGCCGATGGCCTACATGCAGCGGCTCCGCATTTACCGCGCGGCGCAGATGCTGGCGGATACCGGCAAGCCGGTGACGGAAATCGCGCTGGACTGCGGGTTTTCCAGCCCCGGCTACTTCGCGCGGCAGTTCCGGCAAGTCATGGGGAAAACTCCAACTGGTTATAGAGGAAAGTGATGGGGCTTTGCCCCATCGCCCCACCAAAGGGCTTTCCGAACGTTTACGGCGGCTTTTGCCGCATCGCCCTTTGGAAACCTTCGGGCCCCAATCGTTTTTTTTACCCCGCGATCTGCTTTTGCAGGGCGAGGTAGAGCAGGCCGTCGCCGCTGGCAATCTGCGAAGAGGTCAGCGAATAGATGCCTTCGCAGCACAGGCGGAGCACGGCGACGCGGATAAGCGAGGAGAGAAGCTGATCCAGCCGGAGATAGCTGCTGTCGCTGCTTTTGCGCAGCAGGAGCGACGGGCCGTAGATGGCGAAAATCTCGTAACGGTAGCGGCTTTCCAGCAGATCGGCAAAGCGGTCGGCCAGCTGGGGCGTGCGGAAGGAGTAATACTCCATCAGGCGGTTGATTTCGTCGATATCCGCAAAGACCTGGCGCACGCACACGTCCGTGCTGCGCGGGGAAAGAAGTGCGAGGATGCGCTCGCGATCGGTATGTGTTTCTGTTCTGGCGATCAAGGGGCAGCCCTCCCTTTCGTTTTTAAATTCTGAAAGAGCATATGCCGCGCAGGGGCGGGATAGAACCCCGGAATTGTATACAGTTTTGCTGGATTTTTATATAAAACGCCGCGTAAAGAAATCTGTATGGTATAAGCCAGATTCTTACATATTAAAGCACGGAAAATCGTCCTCATGGCGGTTGACAAGTTTCCCTGACCCGATTACAATAAACACATACACCGGCGGGCGTCTGCGCCCGCGTAAAAGCGGCCTGTTTCCTTCCCGGAGGCGGGCTGCTTTGTTGGGTATATGGGTGAATGGAGGATTTACATGTTCATCGTCTATTTTGCGCTGTGGGTGATTCTCAACGGCAAGTGGACTACCGAAATCGGCGTGTTCGGCCTGGCTTTCGCCGCCGTGCTGTATCTGTTCAGCTGCCGATTCATGGGGTACAGCTTCAAAAAGGATCTCCATTATCTGCGCAGGCTTCCGGCGGCGCTCAGCTACGGCGCGACGCTGCTGGTTGAGATTTTCAAGGCCAACGTCACGGTCATCAAGATGATTTTGGACAAAAATTTTGAGCCGAAACCGCAGCTTGTGCATTTTGAGAGCGGCCTTGTGGAAATGCGCCACCGCGTCGCGCTGGCCGATTCCATCACGCTGACGCCGGGCACGATCACCTGCCAGCTGGAGGGCGACCACTATCTGGTGCACTGTCTCGATGAGGCGATGGTGGACGGGCTTGACAACGGCGTGTTTGTGCAGAAGCTTGCCCGGATGGAAGAAAAGCAGAAATTTATGGCCGATTCCGTGACCGGCGGGGTCGAGCTGGACGGGGAGAAGCCCGAGGCCGAGCAGCCGGTTTACGAAGCGCCCGCCGAGGAAAACCCGGCGGAAGAAGAAACGGCTGAGGAAAGCCCGAAGGAAGAGGCGGAGGAGGAGAATCATGAGCATGAAAACCTGCTATGATGTGCTGACCATCGGCTCTCTGGCGGTGCTGGTGCTGCTGGCGCTGGTGTGCCTGGTGCGCTGCATCCTCGGCCCGCGCATTTCCGACCGGGTTATGGCCGTCAACATGATCGGCACGCTGACCATCATCATGGTGGCGGTGTTCGTCGTGCATCTGGGCGAGGCGTATCTGGCGGATATCGCGCTGATTTACGCGATGATCAGCTTCCTGTCCGTGGTGGTGCTGTGCAAGGTCTACACGGGCATTTACCGCGAGCGCAAGCACGAGCAGGAGCTGCTCGGCGAAAAGCGCGACAACCCGGTGGAAACCCTTGTCGAAAACGAAAAGGCGGGTGAGCGGCAGTGAGCGTGATTCGGTTTATCCTGACGGCGGCGTTCATGCTGGTCGGTCTGTTCGTCTGCTGCGTCGGCGTGTACGGCGTGTTTAAGCTCAAGTACGCCGCCAACCGCATGCATGCCGCGGCGCTCAACGATACGCTGGGCGTGAGCTTCTGTTTGGTCGGTCTGGCCATCAGCGCGCCGGATTTCTTCACGGCGCTGAAAATCCTGCTGGTGGTCGTGTTCCTGTGGCTGGCCTCCCCGGTGGCGAGCCACTTGCTCTGCCGCCTGGAGGTGGAGACGAACGAGGAGCGCGGGCAATACATGAATGTGCACGGGCAGTCTCTGGCGCAGGAGCGCGAAGAGGCGGCGCGCGCGGAGGAGGAGCAGGCATGACGATTGTGACACAGATGATGCTGCTGTTTTTGATCGTGTGCGCGATTGCCGTCTGCCTGACGCGCAATCTGCTCACCAGCGTCATCATTTACATGGGCTATTCGATGATCATGTCGATCATCTGGATCACGCTTGAATCGCCGGATCTGGCGATTACGGAGGCGGCGGTCGGCGCGGGCATCACGAGCCTGCTGTTCTTCCTGACGCTCAAGAAGATTCACGCCATCGACGCGCGCAACGAGGTGCGCCGCGCCCATGAGCAGGAAAAGCAGAACGAGCAAAACGGAGGTGCGGACAATGGCAACGCCTGAATGGTTTGCGAAGCTCAAGCGCCGCACGGCCGAAATCATCGACTTTGAAAACGACGCGCTGGAGCGCGACATGGTGCGTACGCAGGAAACCCCTTCCGAAACGAGCGAGACCGAAGAGGATATCGCCCGCCGCGTCCGCGTGGAGCGCGAGCGGCAGGAGGAAGAGGAAATCGCCGCGCGCCTGCGCGAGTGGAACAGCCGCAACGTGAGCAAGGTCTCCCGCGGCGTGTACTGTGTGCTCTGCGTGCTCATCTGCGTGACGATGATCGCGCTGCTGATGTTCACGGTGACGAAGCTGCCCAGCTTCGGCAGCCCGGAACACCCGATCAACAACGAGGTTTCCGCCCGCTACATCGAAAAGGGCTTGCAGGAGACCGGCGCGGTGAACATCGTCACCGGCATGATTCTGGATTACCGCGCGTTCGATACGCTGGGCGAATCCACGGTGCTCTTTACGGCGGCGATGGTGGTGCTGTTCCTGCTGCGCCTCGACCCGGAGAGCGACAAATACAGCCAGCTTGCGCGCACGATGCGCGAAGCGCCGCATGCGGATAACTTCTACGAGCCGCGCCACGACGCGATTTTGCAGATGACCGCCAAAATCCTGACCCCGATCGTCATCCTGCTGGGCATATATGTCGTGCTGAACGGCCATCTGTCGCCGGGCGGCGGCTTCTCCGGCGGCGCGATCATGGGCGCTGGCCTGATGATCTACGTCACGGCGTTCGGCTTCAAGGATATCCGCCGGTTCTTCACCTATAAGACGTATCAGCGCGTGGTGCTCTGCTCGCTGCTCACCTACGCGGCCAGCAAGTGCTATTCGTTCTATACCGGCGCGAACGACATCCACAGCATCATTCCCCTCGGCACGCCGGGCGCGATTCTTTCCAGCGGCCTGATTCTGGTGCTGAACATCTGCGTCGGCTTCATCGTCACCTGCACGATGTACGCCTTCTACGCCGTGTTCCGGAAAGGAGAGGTGTAAGGATGCTGAGCAAGCTTTTCACCAATTACGAAGAGACGGTTTCCGTCATCCTGTTCTGCATCGGTTTTTCCACGATGCTGCTCAACAAGAACCTCATCAAGAAAATCATCGGCATGGATATCATGGATACCGCCGTTTACCTCTTCCTCGCCTCGCAGGGCTACATCAAGGGGCGCACGGTGCCGATCGTGGTGGACGGGATTCAATCCGTCGAGGCGTATATCAACCCGATTCCGGCCGGTCTGGTGCTGACGGGCATCGTCGTTTCCGTCAGCGT
>CAKTXH010000102.1 GCA_934630975.1 uncultured Clostridia bacterium
GCAACCCGGCGATTGCGAGAAGGATATTGAGAAGATCAATATTCGACATACGCATCACCTCCGCTTTTGTATTCTGCCGCGGAGGCTCCACCCCGTAGACCTACTTGCCTACGAAGCGATTATAGCATATAAAACGGTGTGAAACAAGTTTTTTCGTGAAGGACAGGAAACCGAACTGGTCAACCCGGCGCAAATATGCTATACTGTAAAATCAGAATGACGCTGTTTTTCATACAGATTTTACGCATACGGGGTATCATAAGCATACTACGGAAAAACGGGAGGAAACACCATGAATGACGTTTTTATGAACCGGGAGCTTTCGTGGCTCAAGTTCAACGAGCGCGTGCTCGAGGAGGCGGAGGACGAGAGCACCCCGCTTTGCGAGCGGCTCTCCTTTGCATCCATTTACCAGAGCAACCTCGATGAATTCTTCATGGTGCGCGTCGGTTCGCTGGTGGATCAGGACGACGTTTCGCCCAAGATGCGCGAAAACAAGACCCACATGACCGCGCAGGAGCAGATCGACGCGGTGATTGCCCGCGTACACGAGCTGAACGGGCGGCGGGACGAGGTTTATGCCCGCCTGATGGAGAAGCTGGAGGAGCAGGGCGTTCGGCTGGTCGATTTCCGCAAGATCGGCCGGCAGGAGAGCGAGCGGCTCGAGCGCTATTTCGATTCGGAGATCGCGCCGCTGATTTCGCCCTCCATCGTCGGCCGCCGCCAGCCGTTCCCGTTCCTGCGCAACAAGGATATTTACGCCGTGGTCGTGCTGGAAGGGAAGAAGGGCAAGTATAAGCTGGGCATCATTCCCTGCAACGCGGGCGTGTTCCCGCGGCTGATCGAGGTTTCCGCCAGCGAAAAAACGTATATGCTCGCTGAAGAGCTGATTCTGCACTTCATCCCGAAGGTGTTCGAGGGCTATGCCGTCAAGGCGAAGAGCCTGATCCGCGTAACGCGCAACGCGGATATCGACGCGGACGCGCTCTATGACGACGATCTGGATTACCGCGAGTTCATGGTGCAGCTCATCAAGCGCCGCAAGCGCCTTGCGCCGGTGCGGCTGGAGCTTTCCCGCGAGCTGGACGGCATCATCGTCGATACGCTCTGCCAATACATGGAAGTGCCGCGCGAATTCGTCTTCCAGAGCGCCACGCCGCTGGATCTGTCGTTCCTTTTCGGAATTCAGGATGTGCTGCGCCAGCGGAGCGAGCTGTTCTATGAGCGGCGGATTCCGCAGAAATCCCCGGCGTTCGCATCCGGCCAGCCGATTCTGGCGCAGATTCGCGAAAAGGACAAGCTGCTTTCCTATCCCTATGAGAGCATGAAGCCGTTCCTTGAAATGCTGACGGAAGCCGCCAACGACGACAACGTGGTTTCCATCAAGATGACGCTTTACCGCGTCGCCAAGCAGAGCAAGGTGGTCGAAGCGCTCTGCGAGGCGGCGGAGAACGGCAAGGACGTGCTGGTGCTGGTCGAGCTGAAAGCGCGCTTTGACGAGGAGAACAACATCGAGTGGAGCCGCAGGCTCGAGGAAGCGGGCTGCAACGTCATCTACGGGTTGGACGGCTACAAGGTGCACTCCAAGCTCTGCCTGATTACGCGGATGGAGGAAACGGGCGTCGCCTATTACACGCAGATCGGCACGGGCAACTACAACGAAAAGACCGCGCGGCTGTATACCGACCTGTGCCTGATGACCGCCGACCGCGACATCGGCGAAGAGGCCAACGCCGTGTTCAACGCGCTGGCGAAGGGCGAAACCGTGCACGAAACGCGCCGCCTGCTCGTCGCGCCGCACTGCCTGCAAAACAAAGTGCTCGCGATGATGGACGACGAGATCCGCCGCGCCCGGGCGGGGGAGGACGCGTATATCGGCGTGAAGATCAATTCGCTGACGGATAAGGCGATTATCGACAAATTGATCGAAGCCTCCTGCGCGGGGGTAAAGATTGAGCTGGTTGTGCGCGGCATCTGCTGCCTGATTGCGGGCGTGCCAGAGGCGACGGAGAACATCCGCGTCATCAGCATCGTCGGGCGTTTCCTCGAGCACTCGCGCATCTATATTTTCGGGCATGGCGAGCGCGCGAAGGTGTATATCGCCTCGGCGGATTTCATGACGCGCAACACGCTGCGCCGCGTGGAGGTTGCCGCGCCGGTGTATGACCCGGATATCCGCGCGCGGATTCTGGCCATGTTCGACACGATGCTGCACGACAACGTGCAGGCCCGCGAGATGGGCGCGGACGGGCAGTACCGCCGCCTTACGCCGGGCGAAGATGCGCCGCTGAGCAGCCAGGAATATTTCTTCAAACAGGCGTATGAAGCGGTAAATCCTCAGGGGCGTTAACAAATGCTTTCAGTCACGGCTGCGCCGTGCCGAGCGGAACGAGACGAAAAGAACTCATTCCGCTTATTTTCTTTGGAAAAAGGCTAAACAAAATCGTTTTCGCCGCCGTTTATGCCCAAAAACTGACAGAAATTGTCGTTTTTTTGTTGTATTGGCCGGGTACAAATGGTAAAATAAAAAGTCAGGGGCAAAATGTGTGCACGGCGGAAACGGAGGCGATGCGGTCTGGAAAAGAAGATGAAGCACGGCATCAGCATCATGCTCATCAACGGGCTGGTCGTCGCCGTGGTGCTGCTGTTTTCTCTCGGCATTGACGTGACCAATCGGATGGCTCGCAGCCGATATGATCAGACGGTCGCCAGCCAGAAAGCGTTCATCGCCTGCAACGACGCATCCAAGGTCTTTCAGCAGCAATCCGACGAGCTGACGCTGAATGTCAACAGCTACGTGGAAAGCGGATCGGCGGATGCGCTGGTTTCCTATTTCGCCATCATCGACAATCAACTGCGGGAAAAAGAGATCGAGGCCACCGAACAGTATGACGTGGATTGCTCCGCGCTCAAGGATGCGCTGGCGCTCTCCAACGCGCTTGAGCAGCGGGAAATCCACGCGTTTGCGCTGATTGCTTCGGCGGATGGTACAATCCACACCGCGCCGCATCAGGTGCAGGAATACCCGCTGCCGCTCAAGGAAAGAAAGCTGACGAGCGAAGAGAAGGTTGCGCTGGCCAAACGGATTATCAACGGGGGAGAATACTACACCTACAAAAGCAAGATCTACGAAAAGCTGAACCAGTTTGAAACCGGCGTGCTGGAACAGACCGAAAACCGGCTGGTGGAGGAAACCGCCAGCATTTCCCGGCTGCTGAACATCCAGAACGCGTTTGAGATTATCGAAGAGCTGGCCATTGTCTGTCTGGCGTTCCTGCTGTACCGGCAGGTGACGGTGGTGCTTCGAAAGTACATCCGTTCCATTTCGCAGGACGAGGCGATTACGCCGGGCGGCACGTCCGAACTGCGCTATCTGGCGGCGGTGATCAACCAATACGTCGCGCTGCAAAGCCAGCGGCAGAAGGAACTGCGCTCCATCGCTGAGATGGACGCACTGACGCAGGTTCCCAACCGCCACGCGCTGGAGGATTTCATGAACCGCACCTTTCAGCGCAAGGGCATGCACGGCGCGCTGATCATCCTCGATGTGGATGATTTCAAGCGGATCAATGACAACTACGGCCATGATCTGGGCGATGTGGCGCTGCAAAACCTCGTCGCGCAGATTCACGAATGTATCCGTTCCGACGACTTCCTTGCGCGGTTCGGCGGCGACGAGTTCGTCATCTGGATGGACGGCATCGTCAGTGGCGACGTCGGCGCGATTAAGGAGAAGATTGAGGAGGTCAACCGCCGCATGATCCTCGTGGCGAATATGACGATGCAGATTTCCATGAGCGCGGGCGTGACCTTCTGTCAGGCTGGCGATGCATATAAGGACGCGCTGCACCGGGCCGATACCGCGCTGTACGAAATGAAGCGCACGGGTAAACATGGCTGCGCGGTGTATGAGGAACTGGAAAACTAAAAATGAAACCCGCCACGCTCCAAATGAAATGGAGGATGGCGGGTTTTATATCTTCTGTCACACTTTCGCGCCCGGCAGATGCGCGGCATAAAACGCCCCAAACGCCTGCGGGTCATAGCTTTGCAGCCAATCGGCGCGGGGCACGAAATAGCGCGCGCGCTCCTGACGGCTGTGCGTTTGGGCGCAGGCGGGGAAGAGAATCAGGTCGCCGTTTTGGGCGTAGAATTCGCAGAGTTCCGTGCAGAGGATGCGCGCGGCCAGCGTCTGCGCCAAGTCGCGGGAAATCGACGTGCGCGCGGCCAAATAACTGGGAATCAGCACCGGGCCTTCCTGCGGAACGCGCAGAAAGGTCTGTTTTTCATCCGCGCGCAGGGCGTAGAGCGACGGAACGAGCGCCGTCTTCTGCGCGCCCATGCGCACCTGATTGTATGCGCCGATGGGCATATCCGACACGTGGGCCTGCACCAGAAAGCGCTCGGTCTGCGCCGCCCCGCCATGGCTGAGCAGCGTTTTGGCGACGGTTTTGATGGCGGAGTTGTTCACGCCGCCGATGCACAGGCCGTCGAATTCGCTCAGCGGCGTATGCTCGGCCCGTTCCGGCTCGCGGGTGAAATACACCAGCGGAATCGCCAGAATCGGCAGAAGCGCCGCGCCGCGCTCGCAGCAGGTGAGCGCCGGGCTTTCGGCAAGCGGCACGAAATCGCGCGCCTGGTGCAGCGTCGGGCGGAGCTTATCCATCAGCCGCGCATCCTCAAACACTTCGAGGTCGGCGGAAACGATCAGGTCGGGCAGAACCGCGTCCGCCCGGGCGAGGTATTCGCTCATGTGCTCGGGGTAGCCGAGGCCGAAATAGCGCACGGTCAGCTCGATATCCTCCGCTTTCAGCGATTCAGCCAGCCGCGCGAGGAACGCCTTTTCCTGATTATGCAGCACGCAGATGTGGTTCCAGTAGAGTAAAACGTTTGTCATGCGAGCATCTCTCCCTTTCTGAGCAGCGCTTGAAGGCGCTGGCTGCGCGCGTATTCGACGCTGAGTTGATCATACAGTGCGGTTTCCTGTTCGCTGCGGGCGACGACGGCCTTGACCGCGCCGCCGGCCATCACCAGCCGCCGCTCGGCCATCAGGGCGGTGTGCGGGTCGTGGGTGACGACGAGCACGAGCTTTTCCCGGCTTTGCAGCAGGGCGAGCGCGCGCTGTTTGTCGATGCCCGCGTTCTCGATTTCATCGACGAGCACAATGGGGCTGTCGCAGATCAGCGCGATATCCGCAATCATCAGCGCGCGGGTCTGGCCGCCGCTGAGCAGGTTCAGGCTTTCATCCATCGCAATCGGTTCGGGGGTGATGGCGTTGGCGACGGCGAGCACGTCCGCTTCGCGAATCTCTTTTTGGCGGCAGGCGGCATGCAGATGCACAAACGCGCCGACGGAGGTATCCAGCACGAAGCGCATGTTCTGCCCGAGGTGCGCGACCAGCGAGGTGGAAACGGCCTGCCGCTGCTCGATGGGCACGGGCGCGCCATCCAGCAGCACGCGCCGCCCGGTCACGCCCGTTCCGTCGGAAAGCTGTTCGATATCCTTGATGAGGCGGCTCTTGCCGCTGCCCGTGTTGCCGACGATGGTGCACAGTTCGCCGCGCCGCAGGGCAATCTGCGCAAACGGTTCGGGGCTTCCGGCCTTATCGTGGCCGGGGAGAAGGGTGAGGGTTTGCATAGGCTCTCCTTAAAAATCAATTTTTCCGACAACGCCCTGCTGATAGGCGCTGCCCACGCGGGTTTCGCCGACGCAGTAGGAGCACACGCCGCTGGGCATGGCGCCGCGCAGGCTGTCCTCGGTGAGGCTTTGCTGCTCAGGCCGGCTGAGCAGCCAGCGGGCGAGCAGATCTACGCCGTAACCGGCCAGCCCATCGACGGGGAAGATGGCCGCGCGGGGATTGAGCGCGCCAATCTGCCAGCGGATGATTTCAAGCTCCGCCTGCGATACCATGTCGATCTTGGTCAGCACGACGAAATCCGCCTGCATGAGCATCGGGCCGAGCTGTTCCGGCGCGCGGCAGCTGACCGTGCAGTCCAGCACGCACCCGGCGATCATCTCCCTTGTGGCGGGGGAGCAGCGGTGGCAAAGCCCCGCCGTTTCCAAAATGAGCGTCGGGCGGTTCTGCGCGTCCGCCCACGCCCAGAGTTCCGGCAGGTTGGAGACTAGAAAGTGATCCGGGCAG
The DNA here is from genome assembly GCA_934630975.1 of uncultured Clostridia bacterium. GTDB lineage: Bacteria > Bacillota > Clostridia > Christensenellales > Aristaeellaceae > Ventricola. The sequence goes on from CAKTXH010000102.1 coordinate 6,143, forward strand.
ATATCCCGGCTCAGGCCAGCGACGCAGGGCACGCCCATGCGGCGGTAGGTTTCGTCATCCTGCGTGCGCAGGCAGTCGATTTTGCAGACGCAGCAGGCGGAGCGATCCAGAAGGGGCAGAAGCGCCCGAACGGCGGCGGTTTTGCCCACGGCGGAAGCGCCGGAGAAGAGAATGACGCGTTTTGGCATGGCAGACAGTCCTTTAAAAGTTAGTTATTGCTAATTATAAGCCGGAAGCCTGCGGCTGTCTGTATCAAATGAGACGGCGGGCGAAAAAACAGGGCTTGACCGAAACGTTTGTCATCTTGTATAATCATCTTACGTTAGCTGAGACTAACCTGAAAGGATAAAGCGATGAGTGAGCGCGAAGTACAGGCTTTTCTAAGTGGCCTGCCGAAAAACGTGCCGCAGAGAACGGCGAGGTTTCACGCCGGGCAGATCATCAGCGACAGCATGCGCGGGCTATCCGGCGTGGGCGTGGTGGAAAGCGGGCGCGTGGATATTTACGCCGTGGCGCTGGACGGGCGCGACGTGCAGCTCAATTCCATCGGCGCGGGGGAGTGCTTCGGCATCTGCAACCTGCTGGTGGTCGAGCCGCTGCAAACCGTTCTGCGCTGCGCGGAGGAGACGGCCGTGCGCTTTTGGGATAAGGAAGCGCTGCTGGCCGCGATGCGGGAAGACGCGGCGCTGGCGATGGCTTATGCCGCGCTGTGCAACGCGAAAATCCAGTTTTTGCTTTCGCGCATTGAAATGCTGACGATGCAGAGCTGCCGGGGCAAGGTGCTGGCGTTTCTGCTGGCCGAAAAAGGGGAGGACGGCGCAATTCCCCTGCGCGGCACGCGCGACGAGCTGGCCAGCCGCTTATCCGTCAGCCGCGCGGCGCTGTATCGGGAGCTTTCCGCGCTGCAAAGCAGGGGATATATCGAAACGGGCGAAAATACGCTGATCGTCTGCGACGCATCGGCGCTTGAAAAACTGCTCTACGGCGTGTAAAATAGGAGAAAAGGTGTTTCCGGCGAAAGGCCGAAATCATACAAGTAAACCCCAACAAAGAAAGGATGATTTTCATGATGAAGAAGATTCTGGCGGCGGCCTGCGCGGCAGCCATGATGCTGACCGGCGCGGCGCTGGCCGAAACCGACGTGCGCGTGACGGCGCTCAAAGGCCCGACGGCGATGGGCATGGTGGAGCTGATGAACGAGGCCGAGAGCGGCCCGGTGAACGGCAATGCCTACGATTTCACGATTGCCGCCGCGGTGGACGAGGTTTCCCCAAAGCTGGTCAAGGGCGAGACGGATATTGCCGCCGTGCCCGCGAACCTGGCCGCCGTGCTTTATAACAACACCGAGGGTCAGGTTGAGGTGCTGGCCGTCAACACGCTGGGCGTGCTCTACATCGTGGAGAGCGGCGACAGCGTGAGCAGCGTGGAAGACCTGCGCGGCAAGACGATTTACGCCAGCGGCAAGGGCGCGACGCCGGAATACGCGCTCAATTACATCCTCTCCGAGAACGGCATTGACCCGGAGAAGGACGTGACGATCGAGTGGAAGAGCGAGCACGCCGAGTGCCTGGCCGCGCTGCTGGCGGAGGACAACGCCATCGCGATGCTGCCGCAGCCGTTTGTGACGACCGCGCAGACCAAGAGCGACAAGATTCAGGTGCGCCTTGACCTGACCGCCGAGTGGGACGCGGTGCAGAAGGACAGCGAAGCGCCGTCCCAGTTGATCACCGGCGTGGTGGTGGCGCGCAAGGCGTTCATCGAAGAGAACCCGGAGGCCGTCGCGGCGTTTATGGACAGCTATGCCGCTTCCGTGGATTTTGTGAACGCGAACATCGACGAGGCCGCCGAGCTGGTCGGCAAGTATGAGATCGTGCCCGCCGCCGTCGCGCAGAAGGCAATTCCGGCCTGCAACATCACCTTCCTTGCGGGCGACGACATGAAGCAGGCGCTCTCCGGCTACCTGAGCGTGCTCTTTGAGCAGAACCCGAAGGCCGTCGGCGGCGCGCTGCCGGGCGACGACTTCTACTACGCGAAATAATGAAAAAGCGAAATCTTTCGCTGTGGGCCGTGCTGTTCTGGCTGCTGGTTTGGCAGGCGGGCAGCATGGCCCTTCACAGTGATATCCTGCT
>CAKTXH010000103.1 GCA_934630975.1 uncultured Clostridia bacterium
AGCATCTGCGGGTTCTCCAGCATCGGGCAGGGGCGCAGATGGTTGTCGTTGAACGGCTGGCCGTCGTGATAGGCCATGAAGATCGGGCTTTGCAGCGCTTCCAGCAGCGTGCAGTTGCGGATGTTCGCGTTGGAGTAGTGGATGAACACGCAGGGATCGACGTCGCCGTTGGCGTTGATGTGCAGGTAGCGGCGGCCGCCGGCGATGCATCCGCCGACATACTCGCCGTCGTTCTGGAAGTCCATCGCGAAGATCGGCTTCGTTGCGCGGATCTCGCGGATGCGGTGGTACATGTACTCGCGCTGCTCCGGGTTCGGCAGGAGCTGCGGGGCGGCGTCGTTGCCGACCGGCATGTAGTGGAAGTACCAGATGAAGCGCGCGCCGAGGCTGCAAATGTAGTCGATGTACTCGTCGGAAGCGATGGAGTCGATGTTCGCGCTGGTGTAGCAGGCGGAGATGCCGAACGGCAGGTGCTTGTCGTGCAGCAGCTTCATCGCGTGGGTCGCCTTCTCGAAGACGCCGTTGCCGCGGCGGCCGTCGGTCGCCGTCTCAAAGCCCTCCAGGCTGATAGCCGGGATGAAGTTCTTCACGCGCAGCATTTCGTCGGCGAATTCCTCGTCGATGAGCGTGCCGTTGGTGAAAGAGAGAAACTGGCAGTCGGAGTGCTTGTTGCAGATGGCGATCAAATCCTTCTTGCGAACGAGCGGTTCGCCGCCGGTGTAGATGTACATATACACGCCGAGTTCCTTGCCCTGCGTGATGATGGAGTCGATCTCATCGAACGTCAGGTTCAGACGGTTGCCGTATTCCGCCGCCCAGCAGCCGGTGCAGTGCAGGTTGCAGGCAGAGGTCGGGTCGAGCAGAATCGCCCACGGAATGTTGCAGCCGTACTTCTTGCGGTTTTCCTCCTGCTTCGGCCAGCCGATGATGTTGGCGTTGAGGAAGAAGTTCATGAACGTCGCCTTGAGCACCTCGGGATCGGTATCCTTCATGATGTCCATGACGAGCTGGTGCATGTTGTTGTCTTTATCGTTAATGACCTTGCGGACGGCTGCGCGCTGCGTCGGGAAGCTGTTCGGGCCGTCACCGGCGAACTTATCAACCCAAGCCATCAGCTTCGGGGCGTTTTCCTCCGGGTTCTTGCCAATATAGCTGAACGCGGTGGAGAAAGCAGCTTTTTTCATTGAATCTGCGATACCCATAAGACACACTCCTTTGTTGTTGTGGCGCAAGTATACCCCTAAAGCGAGCCTAAAGAAAATACCCAAACGCAATTCCCTGTCCGATTTTGGGATATGGGAAAAACATTTGGGTAAATTTGACACAACCGGTCGAAAATGTGTAAAGGTATCTTAACGGATTATTTTTCGTCCGCCGTCATCAAAAAGCGCTGAACGATGCCTTCCAGGCTGCCGCCCATCAGCCGGTAGAGCTGGCGGATCATCGGTTCGGGCGGGGCGATCATATTCGCGCCGATCCAGCGCAGGAAAATGCCGGTGATGCCCAGACCGTATACGCTGACGATGAAATCCTGATCGGCCTCGCTCAGCCGGTCAAAGCCCTCCTGCGCGGAGAAGATGCGGTGGAGCAGCGGGGAAAGCAGCTTGAAAACCTCGGTTTCCAGCGTGTCGCGCTCGAGGGAGTGGAACGCGTTGAGGACGAGCAGCCGGTTTTCCTGCATATAGACAAACAGGGCGGCGATGCTCTCCTCCCAATTATCCAGATTGATCTTGTTGGCGACCAGATGGCGCGCGTCCTCCTGAAGCGTCCAGTCCAGCAGATCGTATATATCCTGAAAATGATAATAAAAGGTCTTACGGCTGACTTCCGCATCGTCCGTGATATCCTGAATGGTGATGTTATCCAGCGTCGTCTTTGACAGCAGTTTTTTCAGGGACATGGAGAGCATGCGTTTTGTCGTATTGGCCATGTCTGCACCTCGTTTCTTTCCCCGTATTGTACCTTGTTTTCGGCTTTTCGTCAACCAAGAAATGGTATAGATTCATACACACCCGGTGCAACCGGGGGATTCTTGAACCGGAGTGGGGAAAAGCGTATCATAAGGGCAGACGGAAGGAAGAAGAGGGGCGAAACGAATGAAAGAACGGATTACTGCGGATGCGCTGGCCGAGATGCTGATGATGCGGGTGTATGTGCCGTTTTCCGCCGTGGTTTCGGTGGCGGAGGACGGCGAAATCCTGTCCCTGTGCCAATTCGATACGGCTTTTGCGGGCGAGCGGATGACGTTTGACGCGCGCGGGGCGGAAATCTGGCTGATGAGCCATCACCCGGAGGGGCTGCGCGAGATGACGGAGGCGGACGCGGCGAACCTGAGCCGCCTGCGCCGGATGGCGGGGAACGCGCGCGTCCGTTTTTTCCTCGTCGGGGAGGATACCGGCTGCGCAGAGGTTGAAATCAAGCGGGAGGCATGATATACTGAAACTCCTTCAGTCAGCTTCGCTGACAGCTCCCTCGAAGAGGGAGCTTAGGTTGCGCTTTTAAGCAACAGCAGCAAAATATGGGAGAAAGGCCTCCCTCTTAGAGGGAGGTGGCACGCCGCAGGCGTGACGGAAGGAGTTTAAATCATGACGCAGGAAGAGAAAAACGAGCTGATGATGCAGCTCGGCCCGGGGGATTACGAAACCTATATGGAACTGCGCCGGCAGATGGATGTGCTGGCTTCGGACGAGCGGATGGACGACGCGCAGAAGGCCGCGTTCTATGCCGAGATTCGCGAAGAGCTGATCGTCATGCGCAAACAGCGCGACCTGATGACGAAAAAGCTTCAGGTGTTCAACGACCTGATCGACGAGGTGGAAACCCGCCTCAAAGAGACGGAAAAATACGACCGCAAAAAGAAAAAGAAGCTGCGGATTCTGCCGCCCGCGCCGACCAACGCGCAGATTGACTACCGCGAAAAGCAGGAGGCGCACTTCGCGCAGGGCATGACGTTTTACAAGCTGTTCTGGGTGTTCTTCATCGGCTGCTTTGCGGGCGTCGTGCTGGAAACGATTTACTGCCTGATTCAGCGCGGCCACTATGAAAGCCGCGTCGGCCTGATTTACGGCCCGTTCAACCTCGTTTACGGCATCGGCGCGCTGTGCCTGAGCGGCGCGCTGTATCGCTTCCGCAACCGCGGGCGCGTGTTCTCCTTCGTCGGCGGCTTCGTCGTCGGTTCGGTGGTGGAATACGCCTGCTCGTGGTTCCAGGAGGTCTGCTTTGGCTCGACCTCGTGGGATTACAGCAATATGCCCTATAACCTCAACGGCCGTATCTGCCTGCTGTATTCGGTTTTCTGGGGCATTCTGGGCATTTTCTGGATCAAGGATATTTACCCGCGCATGGCGAAATGGATTTTGAAAATCCCCAACAAGGTGGGCAAGCCGCTGACGTGGGCGCTGCTGGCGTTCATGGTTTTCAACTCCGTGATGACGCTGTTCACCTCCCTGCGCTGGACGGCGCGCCGCGAGGGCGTGCCCGCAAGCAATGCGTTTGAGGCGTACCTTGACGAGCATTACCCCGACGAGCGCATGCAGAAGATTTTCGCCAACGCGGAATTCACCGAGGATCGCGAAGCCCGCATGCAGGACGAGCAGGAATCCCAAAACAATTTCCAGAAGCTCGAAGAACTGAGCCGCGAGCTGGGGCAGAAGACCGCCGAAACCATCGAGGACGCGATTGACACGATCAAGAGCGACGCGGTAAAGTAAGCGGATCAGATCGACCCATCCCATAAGCGAATAGGCCAAGAGCCTGACGGCGCGCCGTCAGGCTCTTGCTGTATATCGGGGTTAATGAACCTTGCCGTGCATGAGCGGCGTATCCGAATCGCGCATGAATTCGGCGGATTCAACCGCGCCTGTGGCGGGGCTGAGCGTCACCAGCACGTAGGGCGCACGCGGCAGAGAATCCGAAATCGGCGCGGCGAAGCAGAAAACGCGGTAGCGCGCCGCGCCGTTTTCGTCGGCGCGCTCGGCGTAGAGCATCGGGTAACACAGCGGCGCATCGACGGAAATGCCGTTTTCCGCAAAGACGGCCTTCGCCGCCTGCGACGCGGTTTGGGCGGCCTGCTCGAACGGGATTTCGCCGCCGCGCGGCTCGCGCAGGGTCGCGCCCGTATAGCGCCGGGCGTACTCGGCCTGATCGGCGGATGACCATGTGAACAGGTTGGAGCCGAATTTCTGCGTCCACGTCTGCGCTTCGGCGCTGTTTGAAACGTCGGAAGCGGGCTGCGTGGCCAGATTGACGGGCGAATGTTGGAGGATTTCCCCGGTGAGCGCATCCACCGTGACGGAGAACGTGCAGCCGTTGCCGTAAATGCTGGTCATCAGCACGAAATACGCGTCGCCCTGCTGCTCACAGGAGACGGCATATTCGTCGAAGGAAAAGATGCTCGTGTCGCAGACGGATTCGAAACAGGCGCGCGCGGCTTGCAGCGCCTCCTGCTCGGTCAGCTCGCGAATCGGCGAAGCCGTCTGCGCCGCGGCGGGCGAAACGTCGGGCGCGAGAATCGGGTCTTTGCCGGGCGCGGCGATATCGACCGCGCCCAAACGGCGGGTATGCAGCGTGAACGCGGTGACGGGCACGACGAGCAGCAGAAGCAGCCCCATCGCGTAAGCGAAATTCAGGCGGCGGGCGCGCTTTTTGGCCTTGACGCGCCGGCCGTGAACGGCCGAAAGCACGGCGCGCTCATCCTGCGCGTTGAAGCGGACGGAGCAGAGGCTCTCGTCGATGGCTTCTCGAATGGTCGGGTCTTTTTTCATCGAACTCAGCCCCTTTCTTCCAGTTGAATACGAAGTTTTTTCTGCGCCTGCTGGAGCCGCCGCGTGGCGGTCGGCGCGGAAATGCCGAGCACCTGCGCGCAGGTGCGCAGGCTCATATCCTGATAATAATACAGCAGCACGATTTCCCGGTACTTGGGCGCGAGCGCCATGATGGCCTGCGTCAGTGCCAGCCGCTCCTCGGCGCAGTTTGCGATGGAAAGCGGAAGTGCCTCGATTTCCTGCCGGTTGTCGATGTGGCGCATCCATGAGGAGCGCAGCGTGTCCTTGCAGGTGTTGACGGCGATGCGCATCAGCCACGCCTTGGTGCTGTCGATTTTGCCGGAGAGCAGCTCGTCCATATGGTCGTAGGCTTTGATGAAGGTCTCCTGCACCGCATCCTCCGCCAGCCCCATATCGCGCAGATAGACGCAGCACAGGCGCTTGAGGCCGTCGCCGTAGACCGCCATCAAATGCCGCAATCGCTGTTCGCGTTCATCTTCCGTAAAGGACGACATCGTCCATCCACCTCCCTACTTATAAGACGAGCAAAACGCGCCAAAATTTCACAGAATCGAAAATTTTTTGATTGACTTCATCTTTTTTTCACAATTATGCCCTTGATTTAGGGCATGCCGTTCCTTAAAATAATAGAGATCGCCCCGAAAATCAAGGGGCAAAATGAAAGAAACAGATATCCGATGGCAAAAATCGGTTTTGGAGGCGTTTTTCATGAGCAAGGTAATCGGCATTGATTTGGGCACGACGAACAGCTGCGTGGCGGTGCTGGAGGGCGGCGAGCCGGTGGTCATCCCCAATTCCGAAGGCGGGCGCACCACGCCCTCCGTCGTCAGCTTTACGCAGGCGGGGGAGCGCGTGGTCGGCGAGGCAGCCAAGCGCCAGCAGGCGGTCAACGCGGCGCGCACGGTGCTTTCCATCAAGCGGGAAATGGGCACGGATTACCGCGTGAAGATCGACGGAAAAGCCTATACGCCGCAGGAGATTTCCGCGATGATTCTGCAAAAGCTGCGCCGCGACGCGGAAGCGTTCCTCGGCGAGCCGGTCAGTCAGGCGGTCATCACCGTTCCGGCGTATTTCACGGACAGCCAGCGTCAGGCCACGCGCGACGCGGGGCGTATCGCGGGGCTGGATGTGCTGCGCATCATCAACGAGCCGACGGCGGCGGCGTTCGCTTACGGCCTCGACCACGGGCAGGCGCAGAAGATTCTGGTCTACGACCTCGGCGGCGGCACGTTTGACGTTTCGCTTATCGAGATTGGCGACGGCGTGATCGAAGTGCTGGCGACCAGCGGCGACAACCACCTCGGCGGCGACGACTTTGACGAGCGGCTGGCGGATTATCTGGCCGACGAATTCAAACGCACGGAAAAGATCGACCTGCGGCGCGACAAGGCGGCGATGCTGCGTGTGCGCGAGGCGGCGGAAAAGGCTAAGCGCGAACTGAGCGGGCAGATGAGCACACAGGTCACGCTGCCGTTTTTGACGCAGGACGCAAACGGCCCGCACCACCTCGACGTGACCGTCACCCGCGCGCAGTTCGAGGGCATGACGCGCGATCTGGTGGAACGCACCTGCGGCCCGGTCAGCCAGGTGATGACGGATGCGGCGCTGAGCATGAGCGACCTCGGGCAGGTGCTGCTCGTCGGCGGCAGCACGCGCATGCCCGCCGTGCAGGAGATGGTCAAAAAGCTTACGGGCAAAGCCCCGGCGCGCAACGTCAACCCGGATGAATGTGTCGCGATGGGCGCGGCCTTGCAGGGCGGCAAGCTGGCCGCGGGCAACGGCATGGTGGTTTCCTCCGCGGCGCAGAACGTGATTTTGATGGACGTTGCGCCGCTGTCGCTCTCCATCGAGACGGTCGGCGGCGTCGCGACCAAGATCATCGACCGCAACACGACCATCCCGACCCGCCACAGCCAGATTTTCACCACCGCCGCGCCGTTCCAGACCGCCGTGGATATCAAGGTCTTGCAGGGCGAGCGATATTACGCCAAGGATAACAAGCTGCTGGGCAACTTCCGGCTCAAGGGCATCCGTCGGGCGATGGCGGGCGTGCCGCAGATCGAGGTGACGTTCGCCATCGACGCGAACGGCATTGTGACCGTCTCCGCGAAGGATTTGGGTACGGGCAACCAACAGGAGATCACCATTTCTTCCACGACCAACATGAGCGAGGAGGAAATCCGCCGCGCGATGGAGGACGCGCGCCGCTATGAGGCGGAAGATAAGGCGCGCAAGGAGGCTTCCGGCATCCGCAACGAGGCTGAAAAGCTGATTTACGAAACCGAACAGGCGCTTGGCAGGGATAAGAAAATCAGCCATGAGGATAAAAAGAAGGTCAAGGAGGATATCTCCACCCTGCGCAAGGCCGTGAACAAGACCAAGCCGGAGAGCATCACGACCGAGCAGGCCGCAGAAATCGCCCGGCTGGCCGAAACGCTTAAAGAGAGCGCGAAGAAGATTCAGCCGGAAGGGTAAAGACATAGAAAAAATCGACAATTTGTCGAAAAACAGCACCTCATTCATTCCCGGCTGAACGGGAAAATGAGGTGCTGTTTTCGCATCGGAAACGATTTCTTTCTGAATGACCTTGAAACGAATCCGCATGCATGTTATACTTTTCGTGTAGTCAGGAGGTCTTGCGAGGGTGAATTGCCTTTTTCGTGATACGAAAGAGGTGATGCGCATGAAAAACGTGGAACTGCTCAGTATTCTGCTTTCCATTTTTTCGCTCGTGCTCGCGGCTTTCAGCCTCGGCATGATGATGAGATAAAGAAAGCGCCGCCAAGCAGGTAGGATCTGCAAGGCGGCAGACTTTCTAAAAACTTGATCCGCGAAAGAGGCTTTTCACGGAACGAGGAAGCATCCTCTTGACTACATTTTATAACGTTTGCATGCGAATGTCAAGCATGTTTGGAAAAAAATCGCCGCTTCCGAACAAACGGAAGCGGCGTATTTCGTCCTTGCTCAGCGCAGGAGGCTGGAAGCGACATAGGGCAGGATGGCCGTCAGCAGCAGCGCGCAGCAGGCGACAATCGCCACGACGCGCACCATCTTCTGCTTCTGCTCGGCCTTCTTGTTGGTCTTAGAAGCCATTGGAAT
>CAKTXH010000104.1 GCA_934630975.1 uncultured Clostridia bacterium
GAAATCTGCCGGATGTACGCGCGGCTTGATCCCCGCGTCATCATCATCGACAAGGAAAACACTGGCGTTTCCGGCACACGCAACGTCGCCATTGAGCGCGCAAAGGGCAAATATCTGCAATTTGTGGATTCCGACGATCAGCTCGACCCGAACGCGACGCGCCTGCTGGTGGAAGCCGCGGAAGAAACGCAGGCCGATCTGGTCATCTGCAACTATTGTTCCGTCATGCCGGACGGCAAAACGACCGTCCACGGCTTCATGCAGCCCTATACCAAGATGGATAAGGCGCAGTTCGCCCGCTGCCTGATGGAAGAACCGGCCAGCTTTTACTACGGCGTGATGTGGAACAAGCTCTACCGCCGCGATATCATCATGGCGCACGATATCCGCTGCGACGAGGAATTCACCTGGTCGGAAGATATGCTCTTCAACCTTTCCTATATCCGCTACGCCGAAAGATTTTACGCCATCCGCACCCCGCTGTATTACTATGCCCGCCGCCGCAAGCACTCGCTGAGCGCCTCGGTCAACCCCGCGCAGGTGGTGACGACAAAGGCTTCGCTCTTCAAGTATTACAAAGAGCTGTATGTCCAGCTCGGGCTGTACGAGCAGTATAAGCTGCAAATTTACAGCTACCTCGTCGCCACGGCCAAGGACTTGGACTGAATAAAACCCCCGGGTGCAGGGCCGAAGCCCTGCTCGTTTTCATGGGGGTTATGCGGTTCTTAGGGGAGCGTCGTCTTCTCCTCCTCTCTTTTTTTAATTTCTCATGACTCTTTTTCAAAAAGCGGTCACTTTTTTCCTCTCCCCATCGTCTAATCAGTAAGAAGGTGAATCAAGTGCAGCATGCCGCGCTTTCGCGCGCACAGCAGGACGAATGGCTCGGCGAACTGATGCAGACCTACGGCAGCGATATTCTCCGCCTGTGCTATGTCATTTTGCAGGATCGCACATTGGCCGAGGACGCCTCGCAGGAGGTCTTTCTGAAAGCCTACAAGCGCCTGCCGACCCTGCGTCGGCGCGAATACGCCAAAACGTGGCTGGTTTCCATCGCCGTCAACACCTGCCGAGATCAGCTTCGCGCCTCGTGGCTGCGCCACACGGACAGGAGCGTTTCGCTCGAGGATCTGCCGCCCGCCGCCTGTGATTTCACCGAACGGGACGACAGCGTGCTGCGCGAGGTGATGGCGCTGGAGCCGAAATACCGCGAAGTGCTGCTGCTGCACTATTATCAGAACATGGACGCCGCCGAATGTGCCCGCGCGCTGCACGTCACGGTATCCGGGTTTTACCGAAGGCTGAAAAAAGCGCAGGCTCGGCTCAAGCCGGAGCTGGAAAGGTGGGGACTCGATGAACGATAATTTCCTCCGCGAAGCCGTTGACGCCCGTTTGTCCGGCCTCACGTTCTCCCCGCAGATGCAGACCGATACCCTGCGCCGCGCGCGGCAGGCTGAACGGCCCCCCCATGCGCGCCGCAAGCTCTCCTATTCGCTGGCGTTTGCCCTGCTGGCGCTGCTGCTGGCCGCGACGGCGGGCGCGGCGACCTATTTCGGCGTGCTGCATTTCCACCATGAGCAGGAGAACAACGCCGTCTATCAGCAGCATATCCTGCCCATCGGCGAACGGCTGACCGGGCAGAGCGCCGCCGTCACCGTCAACGACGCGGTGTTCGACGGCTCCTCCCTCTCCTTCTCGCTGGATATCGCCCATCTCCCGGGCACGCCGGAAACGTATCTCTTTCCGCGCGTGACGGCCATGCAGGCCGGTCAGGTCATTCCAACCGCCGTCACGGGCTTCCAGCAGGTCTCGGAGGATGAATCCTACGGCATGGGCGCCGTTCTGTTGGACTGCAGCTTCTACGACGGCATCTTCATGCCCCTGCGCGGCGAATCGCAGGCAGAAAGCGGCCACTTCAATCTGGATATCGCCCTCTGCGCCGATCTGCCCGATCCCGAACAGCCGGTAGAATGGTCGCTGACCTTCGACGAGATGCGCCCGGTGTTCGCGCTCGAGGATGCGCCGTATACCGTCATCGAGGAAGACGAAAGCGGGGTTTCCTACTCGTGGATCAACATCGAGGCGGATTGCCTTGCGGCCTATCGCGAAGGCCGCGTCCTGCTCGCTTCGGAAAGCTCGATGATGGAATATGCCGCCATTCTGCCCTGCCCGGACGGCATGAGCGAAGCGGCATGGCAGAACGTCGATCTCGGCGCGCGGCTGACGGCTTCCGGCGCGTTTGCGCTCGTCGGGCAAACGTCCGTGAATTTCACGACGAGCGCCGCGCACGTTTCCTCCCTTCAAGCGCCGCGGACGTTTGCCGTCGGCGAATATGCCTGCACCCTTTCCCGGCTGGATATCACCTTTGCCCGCCTCGAATACGAAATAACCGTTTCCCGTTCGGGCGATGTTTCCGCCGCCGATGCGTTTGAAGCGGGCGAACCGACGCTTGATTTCAAGCTGACGCTGCCCGACGGGCTGGCGCTGGCGCAAAACACCGCCGTCACCGCGCAGGCCGACGGCTCGCTGCTCCTTTCTGCCGTCTATTCGCTCACCCAGCCCGCCGAATCCGTCACCTTCACGCCGATCCTCCCCGGCCACCTGACCGAGGAAAACGGCTGGATGGCGGAAACCTACCAGCCGACGGAAGCGGAACAACAAATGGCTTTTACCGTGGAGGCACAATGATGGATATTGACGCTTACTGGGCCACCGTCCTTCGGCAGGATGCAGACGCCATTCGCGCCTGCTTTCTCCCCGACGCGCATGTCAACTGGCACAACACCAACGAGCATTTCACCGTCGAAGAATTTATCCGTGCCAACTGCGAATACCCCGGGGCGTGGAACGGCGAAGTCGAGCGCATCGCCGCGGCGGAGGACTGCACCGTCACCGTGACGCACGTGCATACCGCCAAACCGCCACTTTCCTTTCACGTCACGTCGTTCATCCGCATCGCCGATGGCAAAATCGCTTCCGTTGACGAATATTGGGGCGATGACGGCGACGCGCCTCAATGGCGGCAGGATATGCGCATCGGAACGAAGATTCGGTAAGACATAAAAATCCCGCGAGGTACGCTTTCACGTGTACCTCGCGGGATTGATTTGTTTTACAGCTTCGTATCGTCCCCGGGTTTCCACGCCTTCGCTTTTTGAATCATGCCCAGCGAAACGTGGCAATACCCGCCCGGGTTCTTATCCAGATACTTCTGGTGGTATTCCTCCGCCGTGTAGAAGCAGTCCAGCGGCTGGCATTCGACGACAACCGGCTTGTCAAACCGGGCTTGCAGCTTTTCCAGCGAGCGTTTGGCGACGGCCAGATCCGCGTCGTCCACGGTATAAATGCCCGTTCGATACTGCGTGCCCGCGTCCAAGCCCTGCTTGTTGAGCGAAGTCGGGTCGATGATGTTGTAAAACAGCTCCAGCAGCGTTTCCAGCGGGATCACCGCGTCGTCGTAGGTCACGTGAACGGTTTCCGCGTGGCCGGTCTCCGTGTGCTTCACCGCGTCATAGCTCGGCGCTTCCACAAAACCGTTGGCAAAACCAACCTCGGTCTGCGTCACGCCCTGCAAGCTGGCCAGAAACTTTTCCGTGCCCCAGTAGCAGCCGCCCGCCAGATAAATCTCCCTGAGCATGTCTTTTGTCCTTCCTTCGGTTCAAGCTTTTCTGTTTACTTCGCCGCCAGATCCTTGAGTTCCTGCACGGAATTGACCTTGTGGGAATACAGGCTCAGCGGCGCGATGATCGTGTATCCCAGCAGCGAGAGATCATCAAAGCCCTGCGCCGCCGCGTCGCTCTCGAAGTAGGTCTGCGTCACGCAGGCGTGCATGTCGATATCGCCGCTGTGCAGCGCCTCGTTCGGCAGGTTGTACAGGTCGAACTCCACCAGCTCGATATACAGGTCGCTGCCCGCGTCGTCCAGATTCTTCTGCACGACCTTGAATTGGTCGTTGTTGCCGCCGACCACGCCGATTTTCACGACGCGCTTGCCCTCCTTGGAGGACTTGTAGTTATCGTAGGTCGCCAGAACGCTCTCGTCCGGCGTGAATTCCGCGTCGTATTCGAACGCGGGGAGGTTGGCGTAATTGTACTTGAGCAGCAGGTATTCCGCGACGTTCTGCTGCTGATAGGCTTCCAGAATTTCCTGCGCGAAGTCGCTGTTCACGTCCTCCGTCCGCACGGCCAAGATGTTGCGGTACGGGTTTTCCGAGCCTTCGGCCTGCACCTCGCGCAGAATCGCGTCGTCCTTCGGCGAGAAGCCCGCGGGCACGGCATAAGTGTTGTTGATGAAGGACGCCGTAAAATCATCCAGCGTGCCGACCAGCGTTGTGCTCGTCACCGGCACAAGCTCAATGTCGTAGTTGTATTTCGTGATATCCTTCAGCTCCGCGCTGTATCCCACGGAAGGATCGACCTCCAGAAAGCCCTCGCCTTCCAGAATCTTAATGACGCGCGCGGTATCAATCGCGTTGTCGCCATAAGCGATTTTCACGGTTTCGGCCGACGCGGCGGCGGTCGTCAGGGTCAAAGCGGCGGCAAGGCCAAGCGTGAGGCAGCGGGTAAAAAGCTTGTTCATGGTTCATTCTCCTTTAGATTGATGCGGAAAGTGACGGACTGCAAGCGCCGTTTCACATTCGATCAATCGACCCGCTCACGCGAATTGCATGGTTTTTCATCTTTTCTCATTCCATCGTCGCCTGTTTTTTTGTTCTTGTCCGGCGACGCAATCATCATACCATGTTTATGGGTATTTGTCTACTACCTATGGATGATGGTTAAGCATAGGGTAAAGCTATGGAATGACGATTATATCCAGTGATTATACGTTGCGACCATGCCGACCAGATTCAGGGCAACTCCTTCGCAGCAGGCAATTCTGCCCAGTCCGGAAAACCATTTGCCGCTCGGCATACAGTCCAGCATACCGCAAAACACATACGGCAGCATATCCACAAGATACCGGTTGCCAAACTGCCATCCGCCCAGCGTCCGATGGCAGAGCACGATCAGCAGGTGCGCCGCAGTGCCGGATAGCAGCAGCATTTTTCCCACATCAAGGCGCATCCGCCGTTTTAATCCGTCGAGCGCAATCACAAATGTCGCTAATGGTAAAATCGGGTTAATTGCAAACATCATCTGCCCGCCGTATGTAAAAAACTGCACGCGTCCGCTTGATACATCCACCTTCGGCCAGCGGAACAGCTCCGCCCAGTTTTTTTGTAGATATTCAAAGCTGAATTGCCCCTCCTCCGCACGCACGAACTCAGGCAGATAATTATGTCCGAATTCAAACGGATCGCCAAAACGCGCCGTGTTCAGCCCCAGATAAAGCGCTGCAAGCAAAGCCGGGCCGATGCACCAGCGAATGTAGCGCCCCCAGTTCTGCCTTTTCGCCTTCTCGATCGCTTTTTCATGCCTTGCAAGCTGCAACATGAGGTACGGCAGATAAACCGCAGCCATCGGCCGACAGCCCACCGCGCCCATCCAGCATGTCAGCGCAACGCCGCCTTTTCCCGTTCGCGCATAATAAAGCGCCATCAGCGACAGTGTGAAGCACATACATTGCGCCATATACCAAACCCAGCCTTGCAAACTGATATTCAGCAGGCCGTTTCCCGCAATCAGAAAGAGCACCCACAGGTTTTCATCTTCATGGCTTTGCCGAATCAGTCTATACAGCCGCTGCGCATAAATCGTGCTCACGCACAGCAGCACCAGCACAATCCAGTGATCCGGCGTATTCACCCCGAAGATCAGGCAAAAAGGCAGCAGCACAAAGGATGGAAACGGCGGAAAGCTGACATAGTAGCGCCCTTCAAAAACAGCCAGCTCCAGCCACGGGTAATCCTGCCCGAGATCGAGCCGCCCGTTCAGCCACGCCATAGCTTGCAGGGAATAGGATTTGTAGGGATTGTCACCGGTCGGCCAGAATCCGGTGAAGGCCATGCACACCACCGCCAGCATCAAAACGCATGCAAACGTGTTCCAATATGAGCCAATCCTTTGTTTCACGGCTCACCCTCCGGCGGATAATCGCTCTGCGAAGTCGGCTGATACGGGTCAAACAGTTTCCCCGACCGCGCGTCAATGCCCACTTTTTTGAAATTCGTTCCCTTTCGAAAATCGCCGTTTTCCGCATATTCGGATTCCACCGCCTTCGGCGAATCGACATATTCACATTCGCAAACCCATATCGGATAAAGCACGTAGGTTTCCGTTCCATCGAACGCCGGATAAGGCGCATACGTTTCTTCCGGGTTCAGATAGCAGATATAGCCCAGCCGAAGGGCATATATGTTCCGAATCCGTCCGGCTTCCATCTCCTTTTCCAGCGTCGAAAGCACCGTGTCCAGCCCCGCAAACGCTTCACAGGGGATTTCATCCGTCTTTTCCATCATCAGCGCATGCATGAAAAACGTCCGCTGATCCATAATTTCTGAAAACCACTGCATTGTTCCAAGCCGCGTAAAACCCTCGCCATAAATCTTTTTCTCGGTCAATGCCTGCCATGCATACAGGTGGCGCGACAAACCCAGAATCGGAACGCCGCCGATCTGCTGCATGAAGTGAATCTCATACGTGCCCATCGGATAGTTGTCTCTGGTTTTCTCCTTCCGGCGCGCCCTTTCTTTCAGTGCAATATAATCCACGGCGACGGGTTCAACCTCGTCCCCATAAAAATATCCGATCATCTCGTTCAGATAGCGCTCCGCATCCGCCAGCGACATCGGGTTTTCCTCCGCGTAACAGGTTTCGGCGTCAAGCTCTTCGGGATAAAAGCATTGCTCGTTTGCCCACAGCTTTTGCGCATTTCGCTGAACGGTTGGGCTTTGGTCGTAAACAAGTATGATATCCCCGCGTCCGTCGTCCAGACCATATTCGATTGCGCCGGGATTCTGCCCCAACGCAGTCAACATCACCTGATCTTCAATCATAGCGAAGGTATCTCGCTTTTCCTTAACGCGAATCGCGCCGCCGGATTGTTCCATCCGCTCCTGCGTCATGGGCTGGATGATTTGCGCTTTGAGAATCGGAATGTCTTCTACTTCCGGCACGACAATCGGAATATCCACGTTAACCATCCGCCCGTTTACCTGATACGTCTGCGTCCATCGTCCCATCTCCTCGACCTGCGCCCGCAGTTCCGAGATGGAAACCAAGTCTCCCTGCGCGCTTGCCAGCGTCGGTACAAGCAGCAAAGCGCCAAGCGTCGCAATCCATCGTTTCATTCGAATTCCTCCCGTCGTTTCGTCTTTCGGTATCGCAGAATTTTTCTTTCCGCTTTTCCCTTCACTTCTATGACGTAAAAAATCACGGATTTTGACACTTTTTCCGTGATTCTTTGGATTATTTTTTGAAAGAGGGTGGAAAGATGAATTACATATCGGTTGGGCTTTACAATGTAAAGGATGGTTCGTCAAAAAGTAGGGGCGCGCATCGCGCGTCTGCGGGATACCGAGCACATTCGACGTTGCAATTTTGCTTGTTCCAAGCTTTGCAAACCCTCGCGGCAACGTCCTACTCTCCCAGGTGTTCACCCATATGCTGAATCCGCCACAGGCGGCGCACATGGGGGAACCTAATCAAGTACAATGTTGCACGTTGGCCTGTAACCAACCTGGGAGAGCAGGACGTAACGGAGGGCAAAGCTACTTTCGCGCCTTACCTCCTACTCTCCCAGGCATAGTCCCCATGCTGAATCCGCCACAGGCGGCGCATGGGGACTATGCTAACCAAGTACAATGTTGCACATTGGCTTGTAACCAACCT
>CAKTXH010000105.1 GCA_934630975.1 uncultured Clostridia bacterium
ACGAAAAGATGGGCGGCAGGGCTTTTCATCGCCCTGATTTTTATGTATAATCATGTTGGGGCTTTGGCGCAGGGCGAAACCAGCGCGAAGGCCGCCTGCGTGATGGAGCTGGAAACCGGGCGCGTGCTGTTTGAATATAACGCCCGCGCGCGGCTGCCGATGGCCTCCACCACGAAGGTGATGACGGCGCTGCTGGCGATTGAAAACGGCGATTTATCCGCGCCCGTCGCCTGCTCGGCCAACGCGTTCGGCGTACCGGGCACGTCGATCTATCTCGCGGAGGGCGAAACGCTGACGCTCGAGCAGATGCTCTACGGGCTGATGCTCGCCAGCGGGAACGACGCGGCGGTGGCGATTGCGGAGCATATCGGCGGCAGCGTGCCGCAGTTTGTGCGGATGATGAACGCGCGGGCGGCGCGGATTGGCGCGGCGAACACCCACTTTTCCAACCCGAACGGCCTGCCGGACGACACGCACGTGACGACGGCTTACGATCTGGCGCTGATTGCCCGCGCGGCGATGGGCAGCGACACGTTTCGGAAAATCGTTTCCACCCGGCGGGCGGAAATTCCGTGGGAGGGGCGGACGTACAACCGCCAGCTCAAAAACAAGAACAAGCTGCTGGAAACCTATCCCGGCGCGACGGGGATCAAGACCGGGTTCACCAGCCGCGCGGGGCGCTGTCTCGTCTTCGGCGCGAGCCGGGACGGGATGGAGATCGTCGGCGTGGTGCTTAACTGTGCGGACTGGTTTGACGAGGCGGCGCGGCTGATGGACGCGTGCTTTGAAACCTATACGATGGCGCGTGTGCTCGGGCCGACGATGGCCGCCGGAAAGATCGCCGTCGTCGATGGACGGCAGGAGAGCGCGCGGCTCTGCGCGATGCAGGAATTGCGCGTGCCGCTGCGCGAAGGCGAAAGCGCGCAGATCGTGCTGGACGTGCCGCAGGCGCTCCGCGCGCCGGGGTACGCGGGGCAGCATATCGGCACGGCGCAGGTGGTCGTCGGCGGCAAGACGCTGGCCGCGTGCGAAATCGTGCTGAGCGAATACGTGGAAAGCAGACGGCTGACGCTGGACGTGCGGCGGGTCGTTTCACGATGGATGCTGTAACCCTTCCACCGCCTGCGGGCGGTCCCCCTCCCCTTAAAAGGGGAGGTTTCGGAGAAGAGATAAGCAAAGGAGATTCCGATATGAGATTACAGAAATACATGGCGATGTGCGGCGTGGCCGCAAGACGCAAATGCGAAGAGATCATCGCCAGCGGCCGCGTGGCGGTCAACGGCGAAACCATCACGCAGATGGGCACGCAGGTGGAGGAAGGCGACGTGGTGACGCTCGACGGGCAGGTGATCACGCCCGAAGAGGAGAAGCGCTACATCCTCTACCACAAGCCCGCGGGCGAGGTCACGACCGTCAGCGACGACAAGGGGCGCGAGACGGTCATGGATCGCTTTGCGGATTTCCCCGTGCGCCTTTACCCGGTCGGCCGGCTGGATTACGACAGCGAGGGACTGCTGCTGCTGACCAACGACGGCGAGCTGGCGCAGCGGCTCACCCATCCCTCCTGCGAGGTGGATAAGGTGTATCTGGCGCGCGTGACGGGCAACCCGAGCAACGAGGCGCTCGATAAGCTGCGCCGGGGCGTGTATATGGAGGGCGACGAGCGCCGAACCTATCCCGCGCAGGTGCGCGTGGTGCGCGACGAAAGCCTGTTCTCCGATATTCTGGTGACGATTCACGAGGGGCGCAACCGGCAGGTGCGCCGCATGTTTGACAGCGTGGGGCACAAGGTGCTGCTGCTGCGCCGGGTGCGGTTCGGCCCGCTGGATCTGGGCGACCTGCGCCGGGGCGAGTGGCGCGAGCTGAGCGCCGAGGAAATTGCAAAGCTCAAGGCGCTTTGAACGAAGAAAGCATAGAGGAAACACGATGAAGAGCGATTTAACCTGTCCGGTTGAGATCGTCCGCGTGGCGATTCAGCGGGAAACCGAGGATACAAATGAAAACGGGCAGATTCTCTGCCTGATCGACTTTTTCAACCTTTCGGATAAGGTGATCGACAGCATCCAGATGAATATCATCTGCTTTGACGCGCAGGAGCAGCGCATCGGCGGGCGGCTCGTCCGCGCGGGCGCGCACGGCGAACCGCGGGAAAGCTTCTCCGGCGCGTTTGCGCCCGAGCACGTGGAAAACGTGGCGCGCGTGGAAGCTTCGGTGGAGAAGGTCTGGTATCAGGACGGCGTGATCTGGCGGCGGGAGGAGCGCAACGTGCGCGAATACACCCCGAACGCCCTGCCGCCGGGGCGCGAGCTGGATCGGCTTCGCTCGGTTGCCGGGCCGGACGCGGTGGGCTATGCGCGCGAGGACGACACGGTTTGGCTCTGCGTCTGCGGGCGCGCGAACCGCACCAGCGACGACAGGTGCCTGCGCTGCGGGCGTGACAGGGCGCACACGGTCAAGGCGTATTCCTTCGCGGCGATTGATTCGACGCTGGGACGCAAGGAGCGCATGCTGGAGGAACAGACGCGCGAAACGCTGCGCCGCTCCAGCGAGCAGACCGTGCAGCAGATGAAGGCCGTGCAGAAAAAGCAGAAGAAGCAGAAAAAGCGCCTGCGCACGGTGATTACGCTGCTGGCGCTCGTCGCGCTGCTGCTGGCGGCGGCGCGCTGGGGCGTGCCCTACGCGCTGAGCCTGTTTGCCAAGGACAAACTGGATCGCAGCCTTGCGGCGGACGCGAAAGAGCTGTACGCGTTTATCGACCAATACTGGCCGGATGAATTCGGCGCGGCGGCGGGCATGGACGCAGCGGAACAGAAGATTATCGACGGGCTGATGAACGTCGGCACGGATGCGGCCTATGCGCAGGCGGCGCAGCGCGCCGAGGCCATCGGCGACACGGCGAGGGCGGAAAAGGCGGTCATCGCGCGCGCCAGGCTGGCCATTGCGGGCGGCGATACCGACGCGGCGGAAGCGCTGCTGACCCCGCTTTCAGACAACGAAGAGGCGCAGAGCGCGCTGCATCAGCTCATTTACGACGTCGCCAAGGCGGCTAAAGAACGGCTGGATTATCCGACGGCCATCGCGCGGTTTGAATCGCTGGGCGATTATGAAGACGCGGCGGCGCAGAAGGCGGACAGCATCTATCTCTATGGCCGCCAGTTGATGCGTGAGGGGCAGTATCAGGCCGCCTGCGACCAGTTGATGCTGGTTTCGGACACGGGGGACGCGATTGCGCTGATCCGCCAGTGCCGCTATGCGCTGGGGCTGGAAAAGCAGCAGGCGGGCGAATATGAAGCCGCCGCCGCGCTGTTTGAGAGTCTCGGCGTGTACGAGGACGCGCAGACGCGCGGCCAGTTCTGCCGCTATACGGCGGGCATGAACGCGCTTTCCGCAGGCGAACTCGAAAAAGCCGCCGAGCAGCTGCTGGCGGCGGGCGATTACGAGGATGCGGCGCAGAAATTCGCTGATGTGGCGACGACGCTGGGCAACGCGGCGCTGGAAGCGGGCGATAACCAGACGGCCATCGGCTGGCTGGAACAGCTCCCCGAAAGCGAAGAGACGCAGGCGGCGATCAACCGCGCGGTGTACGCTTACGCCGAACAGCTCGCCGCGGGCGGGCAGAAGGAAGCCGCCGCCATCGAATTCTATTCGCTCGGCGGTTATCAGGATGCGGCGGCGCGGGGCAACGCGCTGGAATACGAGCTGGCGGTGAGCGAAAAGACGCAGGACATTCATTCCGCGCTGGATCGTTTCGAGGCGCTCGGCGATTACAGCGACGCGCCCGCGCAGGCCGACGCCTGCCGGTATGAAATCGCCCGAATGGCGATGGAGACGGGCGAGCTTCAGGATGCGCTGGATGCGTTCGAAGCGCTGGGCGATGTGCAGGACGCGGCCGAGCAGGCGCAGCGCTGCCGCTACCTGCTGGCGCAGCAGGCGATGGGCGCGGGCGAATACGACGAGGCGATTGCGCTGTACGAAGCCTGCGGCGCGTATCTGGACGCGGAGGACGGCGCTTTGCAGGCGCGGTACGCGAAGGCAGCGGCGCTGTTTGACGCGCAGGAATACGAAGCGGCGGCGAAAGCGTTTGCCGAGCTGGGCAGTTATGAGGACGCGAAACAGCGCGTGACGGCCAGCGAAGACGCGTGGCTGAGCGCGGATTACAACAGCGCGCGGATGGATACGGAAGTGGGCAATTACGCCGCTGTCATCGACGAGCTGGAGGCGTATTACGGCAGCGAGCTGCCCACGCGCTACGCTGCGATGCACGAGATGTATGAATCCGCCTGTCTGGCGCGGGCGCAGGAGCTGACGGCGCTGGGCAAGCCGCTCGACGCGCTGCCCATCCTCAGGCGCATCGAGGAAAACAAGACGGCGAAGAAGCGGCTGGAAGCCTACGTCTATCAGCTCATCGGCCGCTGGAAGGACACGCGCGGCACGGAATACATCTTCCGCGAGGACGGAAGCTGCTGCATCGCGGGCAAGGAAGGCTATTTCGGCGGAAGTGGGTATGAAATCACCGTGGGCGACGAACCGTATCCGACGCGGGGCGAATACAGCGTAATCAGTGTGCGCGGAAGCACCGTCACGCTGCGCGGCCTGCAAAGCGGCAAAACGATTCGCCTGAGCTATCTCGGCGAGCCGACGGCGAAGGAAGAAAGCGCCGACAATACCGAAAACTGAAAGGCAAAGCATCAGAACAGAGCATGAAAAAGAAAGATATCATCATCATTGCCGTCGTGCTGGCGGCGGCGTTGGCGCTCTTTGGCGTATCGCAGATTGCGGGCGGCAAAGCGGCTTCGACCGTCGTGGTGACGGTGGACGGGCAGGAGGTGCTCCGCCGCCCGCTGGCCATGTCGGACACCTATGAAATCAAGCAGGACGACGGATCCATCAACGTGATCGCGGTGGAAAACGGCGCGGTTTATATGAAAGAAGCCAACTGCCGCGACGGGCTGTGCATCCATCAGGGCAAAATGAAAAACGCCGCGAAGACCATCGTCTGCCTGCCGCACAAGCTGGTGGTCAGCCTGGAAGGCGACAGCGCGCCGGACGGGCAGGACGATTTGGACGTGATCATACAGTGAGGAAAACCATGAACCCGATTCGGTGCTGGCTGGCGGATGCGCGCAAAAACCCGGACACGCGGCATGTGGATACCTGCGACGGGGTGCGCGCGCTGGCGATTCTGATTGTGGGATGGTACCACATTTGGCAGCAGTCGTGGCTCTACCCGAACCTGACGGTTTTCGGCCGGGAAATCAGCTTTGACCCGCTGGTACGCTCGGGTTATATCTGGGTGGATATCATGATCCTCATCAGCGGGTTCTGCCTGTATCTGCCGTGGGCGCGGCTGGAGGCGGACGAGGCGGGGCAAAGCCCGCTGGCGTTTTACGAAAAGCGGCTGGCGCGCGTGCATCCGTCCTACCTGCTGACGATTGCGGTGATGCTTGGCGTGGCGCTGGCGACGCGGGCCTATGGCGGGAACCGCGCGTTTATGCTGCGCGACGTGCTCAGCCACCTGACCTACACGCAGATGTTCGCTTATGACACCTATTATGCCACGAACCTCGGCGGTTCGCTGTGGACGCTGGCGCTGGAAATGCAGTTCTATCTGATTTTCCCGCTGCTGGCGCGGGCGTTTCGGCGTTTCCCGGCGGCAACGTTTGCCGCGATGCTGGGGCTTGCGCTGGCGGCGCGCGGGTATATCGCCGCGGCTCATTCCGACGTGAGCCTGTACTTCAACCAGCTTCCGGCGTATCTGGATACGTTTGCGCTGGGGATGGCGGCGGCGCTGGCGCACGTGCGGCTCTCGCGGGTGAAGCACGGCGCGGGGCTGCGCCTGATATGCAGCGCGGCGACGCTGGCGGCGCTCTGGCTGCTCTATTGCACGGCCAAAGCGCAGGCAGGATGCCCTTCGACGGAGGCGATTCGGATGGGGCAGATGAACCGCCGGCTGACGATGGGGCTGCTGGGCGCGACGCTGCTGGTGGCCAGCGCCAACGCGGGCTGGATTGTGCGGCACATCCTCGCCAACCCCGCGACGCGCTTCGTTTCGGCGGTGTCGATGCAGTTTTACATCTGGCATCAGACGCTGGCGGTCTGGCTGGTTCAGAGCCGAATCATCCCCAGCGAATTCGCCAACCCGAATTACGACGGCGACCTGATCTGGCAGAAGCAATACACGTTTGTGTGCTTCGCCGCGGCGCTGCTGCTGGCCGCGCTGCTGACCTACGGCTTTGAGCGCCCCGTTTCGCGGCGGCTGCTGCAAAAAAGAGAAAAAACGAGATAAAAGAAGCGGAAAAGGGCTTGACAGAAACGAGGGGATGGGGTATACTCTTCGAGTAACGAAGTAGAAGCCTGCCCGCTTCTCGCCCGGCGCAAACAGCGGCCGCGGCACATCGGCGCTTTTTGCTATGTCAAGAGCGGGCATGCTTGCCCGCTCTTTTTTTGCGCGGATGCGCAAGAGATTTTATGGAGGTGTATCGCAAACAACATGGCAGATCTGATGATGAACGAGGAAATCCGCGACCGCGAGGTGCGTGTCATCGACCAGAACGGTGAACAGCTCGGTGTGCAGCCGATCCGCAAGGCGCTTGAACTGGCCGAGGAGGCTGGGCTTGATCTGGTGAAGATTGTTCCCACCGCCAAACCGCCTGTCTGCAAGCTGATGGACTACGATAAGTACCGTTACGAGCAGGCCAAGAAGGAGCGCGAGATCCGCAGAAATCAAAAGGTCGTCTCCATCAAGGAGGTGCAGCTCTCCGCCACGATCGAGGAAAACGATATCCAGACCAAGGCGAAGGCGGCTGTCAAGTTCCTTCAGGGCGGAGATAAGGTCAAGGTTTCGATTCGCTTCCGCGGCAGGCAGATCACCCATCAGGAGATCGGCCTGGCGGTTATGCAGGATTTCGTCACCCGGGTCAAGGACGTGGCCGTTGTGGAGCGTAAGCCCCTCGTCGAGGGCCGCCACATGATCATGATCCTGGCTCCGAAAGACCCCAGCAAAGAAGCCAAGCAGGCTCCGAAAGAATAAAGATCCGGAGAGGAGGATTCCCCTTATGCCTAAGCAGAAAACTCATCGCGGCGCCGCCAAGCGCCTCGCCCTGACCAAGAACGGTCTCGTTAAGCGCGCCAAGGCCTTCAAGCGTCACATCCTCAACAAGAAGACCCGTAAGACCAAGCGCAACCTGCGTCGTACTGCGTATGTCTCCCAGAGCTACGCGGGCACGATGAAGAAGCTCATCCCGTACAAGTAAGCCCAGCCGGCAAGGAGGTTTTAACCAATGGCAAGAATCAAAGGGGCTGTCAACGCCCATAAGAAGCGCAGGAAGATCATGAAGCTGGCGAAGGGCTACTATGGC
Organism: uncultured Clostridia bacterium; assembly: GCA_934630975.1. Lineage (GTDB taxonomy): Bacteria > Bacillota > Clostridia > Christensenellales > Aristaeellaceae > Ventricola. The sequence goes on from CAKTXH010000105.1 coordinate 7,359, forward strand.
TCCAAGTCCAAGCAGTATCGCGCCGCGCAGGAGCAGGTCATGCGCTCCCTGCGTTACGCTTACATCGGCCGCAAGCTGCGTAAGCGTGACTTCCGTTCCCTGTGGATTGCCCGTATCAACGCCGCGACCCGCATCAACGGCATGTCCTATTCCAAGTTCATCTGCGGCCTGAAGAAGGCTGGCGTGGATCTCAACCGCAAGGTGCTGGCCGATCTGGCTGTGAACGATGCGGCTGCGTTCGCCAAGCTCGTCGAGGTTGCCAAGAACGCGTAAGCGATTGCGCTTTCAGGAGAATCGGTTTTTGCCGGTTCTCCTTTTCTTTT
>CAKTXH010000106.1 GCA_934630975.1 uncultured Clostridia bacterium
TTGACCGTGATCCAGGTTATCTTTGGCAAGAAGGGTTCCGGCAAGACCAAGCGCATTTTGGATATGGCGAACGCTTCTGTGAAGGAAGCGAAGGGCAACGTTCTGTTCATCGACGATGACAAGAGCTACACGCTCAGCCTCAAGCCGCAGATCCGCTTCATCGACGCGAGCGAGTACGCCGTAAAGGGCAAGGAGCCGTTCTATGGCTTCCTGGCCGGTATTCTCGCGGGTAATTACGATATCAGCGTGGTCTATGTGGATGCGTTCCTCAAGCTGGTGAAGGCCGACGCGGCCGAGCTGGTGGATTTCTTCGCTCAGCTTGAGCGTCTGGTGGCCAACGCCCAGTGCGATCTGGTGATCAGCTTCAGCGAGGACGCGGAGAATGTGCCCGAGAGCATCCGCAAGTACCAGATCTGATCCCGTTTTTCTGATGCCGCTTCCTGCCGTTTATCGGGAAGCGGTTTCTTTGTATGAGAATGGAGTGAAAAAATGCCCCGAAGGTTTCCAAAGGGCGATCGGAAAGCCCTTTGGTCGTGTCCGCAGACACGAAATTTCTTGGCATTTTGATAGTTTCAATTAGGAGGCTGAATTTCCATGCCGATGCTTTCCACCCGCGGCGCGGCTGCGGTTTCTGAATCTATGGCCATCCTGCGCGGGCTTGCGCCGGACGGCGGGCTGTATGTGCCGCAGGCGTTCCCGCGTTTCTCGCTGGATGAAATCGCCGCGCTGAGCGCGCTTGACTATCAGGCGCGCGCGCTGGCAGTGCTGCAAAAGTTCCTGCCCGATTTCACGGCGGGCGAGCTGAAAAACGCCATCGCCGGGGCTTACGGCGCGGGCTTTGACGACGCACAGATCGCGCCTGTCCGCCCAGTCGGCGCATGGGCGCATGCGCTGGAACTCTGGCACGGGCCGACGCTCGCGTTCAAGGATATGGCGCTCCAGCTCCTGCCGTACCTGCTGACGCTCAGCGCGAAAAAACACGGCGAAACGCGCGAAATCTTCATCCTCGTGGCGACCAGCGGCGATACCGGAAAGGCTGCGCTGGAAGGCTTCCTCGACGTGCCGGGCACGCGCTGCTGCGTGTTCTACCCGCGCGAGGGCGTGAGCCAGGCGCAGCGCCTGCAAATGGTGACGACCGGCGGCGCAAACACCCACGTCATCGCCGTCAACGGCAATTTTGACGACGCGCAGACCGGCGTGAAGCGCATCTTCTCGGATCATGCGTTCGCCGAGACGATGGACGCGCAGGGCCGCGTGCTCTCCTCCGCGAACTCCATCAACTTCGGCCGTCTCGTGCCGCAGGTGGTCTATTACTTCTCCGCGTATGCCGATCTGCTGAAATCCGGCGCGATCAAGCTGGGCGACGAGGTGAATTTCTGCGTGCCGACGGGCAACTTCGGCGATATTCTGGCCGCGGATTACGCGGGCAAGGCGGGGCTGCCGGCGGGCAGGCTGATCTGCGCCAGCAACGAAAACAACGTGCTGACCGATTTCATCAACACCGGCGTGTACGACATCGAGAACCGCCCGTTCTACAAGACGATCACCCCGTCGATGGACATTCTCGTCTCTTCCAATCTGGAGCGCCTGCTGTTTGATTTGAGCGGCTGCGACGGCGCGCGTATCGCGCGGTTCATGGCGGATCTGGCGGGAAAAAAGCGCTATGAAATCGACGGGGCGATGAAGGCCGGGCTGCAAAAGCGCTACTTCGCGGGCTGCGTCGATGAGGCGGGCATCCGCGCGGAGATTCGCCGCACGTGGGAAGAGGATCATTACCTGATGGATACGCATACCGCCGTGGCGAGCGCCGTTCTGCGCGATTACCAGAAGCAGACGGGCGACGCGCGCCAAAGCGTGATCGTTTCCACCGCCAGCCCGTATAAGTTCGGCGCGTCCGTGCTCGGCGCGGTCGCCGGGCAGGAAGCCTGCAAGGGGCTGGACGATTTCGCCTGCTGCCGCGCGCTCTCCGAGCTGACGGGCACGAAAGAGCCGGAACAGATTCTCGCGCTTCCGAACCTGCCGGTTCGCCATACCGCCGTCTGCGAAAAGGACGCGATGGAGCAGGCCGTGCTGAACGTCATTCGGTAAAAAGCGTATAATAAAAAGGGCTGCGAAGCCCTTTTTATTATACGTCGTATACCCGCTGCGTCGGCGCGAAATCCGAGTTGTAGGCGATGATTCGGTCAAAATGGTTCTGCGAGGCGATGCGCAGCATGTCCGCCTGGGTGCAGTGCACGCTGTAACGCAGCAGCCGCGCCTTGCCCGCATGCAGCAGCAGCGAAGCGTGCGTGTTCGGCTCGACTGTGCCGGTGAAGATCACGCGGCCGCCGCAGATGAGCAGGCGGCGAACCAGCCGGCGGGTCTTGATGTCGTCAAGCTGCGGGTCGCAGACGAAATACACGCCCAGCGCGACGAAATCCTCCGGGATGGCGCGGATGAACTTCCCGGAGAGCATATCCTGCACCTGCGGGCGCACCCACATGGCGGTTGCGTCCATGTGCCCCAGCTCGGTGATGAAATGGCGGTCGGCGAAGATATCCGTCTCCGGCAGGCGCTCGACGATGTAGGTCAAAATGCCCAGCCCGCGTCCATATCGCGGCACGGGGAGAATGACGGGCCGCCCGTCCGAAAGCGCTTCGGAAATGGCGGCGATCAGCGCGTCCACCTGCGCGTCGCGCGAGGCCGCGCCGGGCTGCATGCCGTAGTCGCAATCTAGCACGGCCAGATTGGCGCTGATGCCTTCGATCGGGTCGCGGGCATGGACGCGCGCGCAGTCGTAATAATCGCCGGAGAAGAACAGCGAGCGCCCGTTTTCCGCCATGCGGTACCAGACGCTGCCGGAACAGTGGCCGCTGCGCCCCCACGTCAGCGTCAGCCCGCCGGGAATCTGCGCCTCGGCGTAGGGCACGCTCAGCCCTTCCAGCACGAGCGGGTCGTCAATGCCCAGCGGGAGCTGGCGCGCGGTTTCCGTCGTCAGCACGACGCGCCCGGTGAAGCCGTTGGAAAGCAGATACGGCAGCGCGCCGGATTGGTTTTCGTGGGAATGGGAGAGGAACAGATAGCGCGCCGCGCGAATCTGCTCGGGCAGCAGGTGGGGCAGCTCGTCCCCGCGGTAACAGCGCTGATAGCCGCAGTCCATGATGAACGACGCGGATTCGCCCTCCACAAAATAACAGTGGCGCTGCTGGGTGCAAGGCTCGCCCGTCAAATAAAGCTTCATGCCGCCGCTTCCTCCCCGATGATGCAAAATGATTTTATGAATAGTATAGTACAAAAACGGAAATGCGTAAACCCGAAACCGGGTAGGAATTTGCTTTTGTCAAAAAGAACGTGAGCCGAGCGGCGTTTTTTGTGCATTTTCGGACGGCAGTTGTTCTTTTTTCTGCGCCTAATTCGTGGTACAATAGAGACAAAACGGAATACAAAGAACAATCCGCGTTTTTTTCAAAAAACTGGAAGAAAACGCGGCGTTGTTTCGTCTTTATGGCATAGAAAAAAAGAACCCGCCGAGCGGCGGGAGATATTTGGAAGCGGGCCGTTCGTTGGGGCGGCTAAAAGGGGTGGCTGCGATGAAAAAGAGGCTGATGGTGGGCCTGACCGTGCTGATGGCGCTTTTGGGCGGGCAGGCGATGGCGCAGAGCGCCGTGGTGGATAACGGTTCCGACCCGAACAGCCGATTGAACATGCGTGAGCAGCCCAGCAGGGATGCAAACGCCGTCGGCCAGTTTTATACGGGAACGCCGGTTGAAATCGTCGCCGACGCGGGCGACGGCTGGTCGCAGGTGACCATCGGCGGCGGGGTTAACAGCCTCAGCGGCTATATGATGACCCGTTACCTGACCGCCGATGCTTCCGCCGTGCAGGATATGACCCCGAGCATGCAGGTTGTTTCGCCTTACGGCACGCAGAGCGTCGTCGTGCGCGATACGCCGAGCAACTCCTACGACGCAGTGGCGATGCTTCAGGTCGGCGACGACGTGCGCGTCATCGGCACGACGGGCAGTTATTATTATGTGCTGCTGGATGACGGCTCGATCGGCTGCCTGAGCACGAGCGAGGCGGACTAATTCCGCTTCGCCGCCAGCAGAACGCCCGTCCGCGCATCCAGATAGAGCTTGTAGATCGTGCGGTAGTTCTGCGTGAAATCCGTCGCTATGATCCACCAGAGTTGAAGGGGAAGCCCTTCGCCAGCGCGGGGCAGGCCAGCGCGCAGAGCAGCGCAAACACAGCCAGAAAACGAACCATACAAAATTCCTCCCGATTGTTTCTATCTTTAAGACGAGACAAACCGGGAGGAAATTTCATGTTTTGGAAATTTTTTTTGAAAAGCTCAGTCCGCCGCCTTGGCGTAGCCTACCCGAACGGCGATGCCCTGCGCGAAATCGCCGAATTTTTCGCCGAACAGGTTGATGCCGCCGACGTGCGCCGCGTCCGCGTGCACGCCGATGCGCAGGGCGATGTAATCCTGCGCGCCAAGCTGCAAATCCGCCAGCGTGACGACGGAAAGCGGCTCGCCGTCGAGCGTACAGCCGGAATTATCCACCCGCCACGTCTTGAGCAGGCCGTACTGCGAGGAGGTATCGCTCCACCACGAGGGGTTGAAGCGCCCGCGCCGCGCGCCGTAATCGCCGGGGCTTGTCCAAACGCCAAGCTCCTGCGCGCCGAGACCGACGTAGATATCGCTCTTGAAATCCTCCCGGTACATCGGCGCGTTGGAGGAAACCTCCATCGAGATTTCCAGCCATTCCACCTGCTTCGGGTCGATTTCGCCCAGCGAGAAACGATATTCGATCTCGCCGGATTCAAACCACAGGAGCTGCGCGGCGAAGCGATCCGGGTGATAGAACGCGCGCGGCGCGTTGCTTTCGCCGATCCACGCATGCTCGGAGACAAGGCCGCACTCCGAGCGGATCTCCCGCGCGCAGGCATAGCTGCCCAGCGGCAGTTTGAGGGTCAGCGCGCTCACGCCGTCCTGCGTTTCGGGCACAAGGTGCAGGCTGACCGAGTCGATGCGCCGGGAGCAGAGCTTCATTGCCCCGCGGATACCCGGCTGAATTTCCGAAGAAATCAGCCCGGCTTCCTCAAGCTGGCGCACGTTCAGCGCCGCGGTGGAAACCGGCATGCTCAGCGCTTCCGCCAATTCGTTGACGTTCATAGAGCGGGAAGCCAGCAGGCCGATCATTTTAACCCGCAGCGGCGAAGAAAGCGCCTTGGAAACCTGACACAGGCGCTCGATTTGGCTCAAAGAAAAGCTGATGTGTTTGCTTTCGTCCGCATGAAGTGACACGAAACGGACACCTCCTTGTTGTTTGCTGAGCGCGAAGAAGGGACGCAAAACCCGCGCGTCCCAAACTCAAGTGGATTCATTATACAGCATAATTGAAATAAATACAAGGAGATTTTTTGTAAACTTATGTGAAACTGCACAAAAAACGGCCGTCCTCTGAAAAGAAGAACGGTCGATGACGGTTCAAAGTTAGTATTCCGCTTTCACAAACTTCTTTAACGCGTCGATGGAGCGGACGACCTTCTCCGTATCGGTGCAGAACGCGATGCGGAAGTAGCCCGGCGTGCCGAAGGAATCGCTCGGCACGAAGATCAGGCCGTAGGGCAGCGCTTTTTGGCTGAACGCTACCGCGTCATCCTCCAGCGCCTTCGGGAAGAGGTAGAACGTGCCGCCGGGGCGCACGACGTCAAAGCCCAGCCCGGTCAGCGCGTCGTACAGGATGTTCATGTTCGTCTCGTAGACGGAAAGGTCGCTGGTCAGATCGCAGCAGTCCGCCGCGGCAAGCTGGATGACGGAGGACGGGCAGTTATGGCCGATGCCGCGCGAAATCTGGCCGCACATGTTGACCAGCATCGCGGAAACGCCGCTCTCCGGGTTCACGGCGACATAGCCGATGCGCTCGCCCGGCACGGACAGGCTCTTGGAGAAGGAATAGCACGAAATGGTGCGCGGGTAGAACAGCGAGGCATACGGCACTTCTTTGCCGTCGAAGGCGATTTCGCGGTACGGCTCGTCGGAAATCAGCCAGATTTCGTGGCCGAATTCCTTTTCTTTCTGGGTGAGCATTTCGGCCATCTGCCGCAGCGTTTCGGCGGAATATACCGCGCCGGAAGGGTTGTTCGGCGTGTTGATGAGCACGGCCTGCACCGCCGGGGTCAGCATCTGCTCGAACGCGTCGAAATTGATCTGGAAATTCTGCGTATTGGCCGGCACGACGCGCAGCGTCAGCCCCGCGCCCGCCGTATACGGGCGGTATTCCGGGAAGAACGGCGCGAAGGTTAGAATTTCGTCGCCGGGCTGGGTCACCAGCCGGAAGGCATGCGCCAGCGCGCCCGCCGCGCCGCTGGTCATGAAGATGTCGTCCATCGTATAATGCATGCCGAAGCGGCGGTTAAGCGAAGCCGCGATCTTTTCGCGCACGGAGGGGATGCCCAAACTCGGGCTGTACCCGTGCACGAGCATCGGGTCGCCGCTGTCCAGCAATTCCTTGATGCGCGCGTTGAACGCTTCCGGCACGGGCACAGACGGGTTGCCCAAACTGTAATCGAAGATATCCTCCGGCTTTAAATGCGGATGCCGGGCGATGTCGTTGGCGTATTCGTTCAGCTCCCGAATCACCGATTTGCCCGAGAGCATGGCCTTGTAGGTTTCGTTGATCAATGGAATCATCTCCTTATCGTGGGTTACGCCGGGCTGCCGCCCGGATCTAGGCGGGAAGTCCAGAAACCTCAGGTTTCTGGCGGAGTTTGAGGCGGAGCCTCAACGTTCCCGCAGCGTTATTCCTCGTTCAGCGCCAGCGCGGCGTCAATCTGCGCCAGTTCTTCCTCGGTGAGCGGCGGCAGGGCGAGCGCGGCGACGTTTTCGGTGATCTGTTCCGCGCGGCTTGCGCCGATGAGCGCGGAGGTCACGGCCTTATCGCGCAATGTCCATTGCAGCGCAAGCTGGGAGAGCGTCTCCCCGCGCGCGGCGGCAATTTTGCTCAGCGCGTCGATGGCCGCGTGCAGCCCCGGCGTGAGCATATCCGCCTTGAGATAGCGCGGGTCGTGGCCGATGCGGCTGTCCGCCGGGATGCCGGATTGATACTTGCCCGTCAGCCGTCCGCCCGCCAGCGGGCCGAACGCAATCAGCCCGACGCCTTCGCGCGTCAGCACGTCCGTCAGGCCGTGCTCGATCTTGCGGTTGAGCATGGAGTAGTTTTCCTGATGAATCAGCATCGGCGTGCCCAGCTTGCGCAGGGTGCGGATGGCAACCTCCGTTTGCTCCGGCGTGTAGCGCGAAATGCCGACGTAGAGCGCCTTGCCGCTGCGCACGATCTGATCCAGCGCGCCCATCGTCTCCTCAATCGGCGTTTCCGGGTCGGGACGGTGGTGGTAGAAGATATCCACGTAGTCGAGGTTCATCCGCTTGAGGCTCTGGTCCAGGCTGGCCATCAGATATTTTCGGCTGCCCCAGTTGCCGTAAGGCCCGGGCCACATATCGTAACCCGCTTTGGTGGAGATCACCAGCTCGTCGCGGTGGGGCTTCCAGTCGCGCAGCATGTGCACGCCGAAATTGCGCTCCGCCTCGCCGTAGGGCGGGCCGTA
>CAKTXH010000107.1 GCA_934630975.1 uncultured Clostridia bacterium
GGTCAGGGCTTCCAGCCGGTCTGCGGCTTCTCCTACGGCGCGGGCAAGTATAAGCGCGTGCGCGAAGCCTTCTGGTTCTGCGTGAAGGTTGTGACCGTCATTCTGGTTGTGCTGTGCGCCGTCTCCCTGCCGTTCTCCGGCCAGATCATCGCCGTGTTCCGCCGCGACGACCCGCAGGTCATCGAAATCGGCACGCTCGCCCTGCGTTTCCAGCTGCTGACTCTGCCGCTTTGGGGCTATATCACCATGTGCAACATGTTCACGCAGGCCATCGGCTACGGCGTGCGTTCCACCATCATTTCCACCGCGCGTCAGGGTATTTTCCTCATTCCGGCGCTGCTGATCTTCCCGAACGTTTGGGGGCTGCTCGGTATTCAAATCGCTCAGCCCGTCGCCGACGTCTGCACGCTGGTGCTGTGCCTCGCGATTGTGAACGGCATTTTGAAGCAGCTTAAAGCGAAAGAGACGCAGGAATAAGCCCAAAATCCGCTTCAAAGCAGCGTTGCAACCCCGGATTGCGGAAATTCCAAGTTGACATGGTGGCTTTGCCCAGCATTTTCGTGTAGAATGAACCCTGTCAAAAGGAGGTTATCCGCTATGATTGGAGAAAAGATTGCGCTCTGCCGGAAAAAGGCAGGCATGTCGCAGGAAGCGCTCGCCGCTGAACTCAACATCTCGCGTCAGGCCGTTTCGCGCTGGGAAACCGGCGAGGCCACGCCGGACACGGATAAGGTCGTCCAGCTCAGCCGGCTGTTCGGCGTTACCACCGATTATCTGCTGCTCGACGAAATCGAAGCCGCTGCCGCCCCACAAACCTCCGCTCCCCAGCCGTCCGCCCCGCAGGCGGATACGCTCGAGCGGAAGCGCCCGCCTTCTCGCCTTTCCGTCGGCAAATGCCTGCTGATCATCGGTCTGGCCAGTCTGGCCGCCGTGCTCATCGAAAGCGGTTTCTATTCGGATACGTTGAACGAATGGTATACCGACTTAGGCCCTTACGGCACCGCACTGTTCAAGACGTGGCGGATCTTCCCGCTGATTTTCAGCGTTTTCGCCTCGGCACTTGGCGGGGCTATCGTTTGGGACGAGTACCATCCGGCTTAAAACAACCGTTGCAATTACCAAGTTCGGCACAACGTCTGCGATACTGGACACGGTAAATCCGTTCCAGTATCGCGAGGTACGTGTGCGACGAGGGAACTGGGCTGTATTATCTCAGAATCAGGTATTATAATTCCGTAGCGGTGGAGTGATATCATGCTTATTGGTTTGAATTATATGTTGAAATTAGTTTCTTCTTTGTTCATCATTCTGCCGTTCCTTTTTACAGGGGCAAATTGCGAAGAATCCTCATCTCGTTGGATGCTGTATCCTGTACGCAATAACGGATTATGGGGATATATGGATCAACAGGGAGAATTGGCGCTTCCCTGCCAATGGTCTTATTGCGGCGATTTCAGAGGAAATGGATATGCTTTGGTTTGCACGGAGTCTGGTCAATATGGAATCATCTCTTCGACTGGAAACTATATGATCTACCCGATTCCATTCGCCGATGAAGCAGAAGAGCTTGGATATTATGGTGGAAAGGATACGGGCGTATATTGGCTGGACAACGGACAGAACATGGGATTCTTTGATGTGCAAAGCGGATATTTTTCCGGTTACCGCTACGACCTTACGCAAGACCTTTGGTTTGATGCCGAATGTTCGCGCCTGCTCCGTATTACATATGATGGTGAAACCTATGGATATGTCAATCGGCAAAACGGCGTTCAGCAAATTCCCTGTATATTTGAACAAATCAACACAATCGGTTTTCATAACGGATTCGCCTTTGAAAACCTTGCATCTTCCGAAGAGACGGTGATTGTCCGCGAAAATGGAACCTTCCTATCTATACCTGATAACCTCTCCATAGAGGGTACATCCTTTGAGAATCATTTGCTACTTGTTCAGGACAAAGAAACCAAACTCTATGGCTACTGCGATTCCGAAGGATACTGTGCAATTATCCCTCAATTTGAAGATGCAAATTCCTTTCAGAATGGCTACGCGCCAATCAGTCAAAATAGAAAATGGAGTCACATTGATTTAAACGGAAATATCTGCTCACCGGCAGTCTTCGATTCTCCTTACTATTTTGAAAGCGAGCGGGCAATCGCTATGAAAAACGGAATCCCTGTGTTGATTGATGCAAGTGGCGATACTTTAAAAATACTTGACAGTGAGCTTACATACTACGATTTTCTACCGGAAGGAATTGCTCTCTTTAGTTCTCGTTTCTACACAGGTTTGATCGATATTGAGGGAAATGAACTACTTCCATTGTCAGAAAGGATGTACATTGATCCTTATCCATCTGATGGCCACTTCTTTTCCGAGGGAAAGCACCCTGTCATGAACGATGAGGGAAAATGGGGATATATCGATTCTTCTGGGCAGATCGTTATCGAATGTAAGTGGAATCGGGTATGCCCTTTCAGCAACGGTCTAGCTCGCGTATATTTAGATGATAAGATGGCACTCATCAATCATTTCGGAACGATCATATGGGAAGAAAGCGGAGTAGAATAATATCATAGAAAAAAGCAACATAGTGTGCATTTCCTAATTTTTTATACCTTTTCGGGTGTAAAATGAGTATCCTTTTTCTTTTTCGCCCCGTTCGGGTACAATTTCCACGCAAAAACCTCCCTGCGCTCTCACTTTTCCGCGAGAACGCAGGGAGGTTTCATTTGATCCTCTTCTTTCTACTCAACCGACGTACCCAACCAGCGTCTTGAGCGTCGCAAGCGCGCCCTCGATATGGCTGCGCTCATAGCCGTGGGAGGCGTACACGCCCGAGCCGATGAGGCCGTGGCGGATGTCATAGCCCGCGCGGAGGGTAGCCTCCACGTCGCTGCCATAGCGCGGATAAACGTCCACCGCATAGGGCGCGCCCATCTTTTCCGCCGCCGCAATCAACCCGCGCACCACGTCGTAGTTGTACGGGCCGCCGCTGTCCTTGGCGCAAATGGAAACCATGCGCTCGTCGCAGGTCAGCCCCTCGCCGACACAGCCCATATCCACGGAGATGGCTTCCGTCACGCCCGCGGGCACGCTCGCGCTGCCGCCGTGGCCGACCTCCTCAAACGAGGTGACATGCACGTAAACCGCGCGATCCGGGGTGATGCGCTCATCCTTCAAATATTTCGCATAGCCCAGCAGAATACCGACGCTCAGCTTGTCGTCGAGGAAACGGCTCTTGATATAGCCGCTCTTCGTCACGCGGGTGCGCGGCTCGAAGCAGACGTAATCGCCCGTGCGGATGCCGATCCGCTTCACGTCCTCCGCGCTCGCCGTCGGCTCGTCGAGCACGATTTCAACGGTATCAAACGTGCGCTGCGTGTCGGCGTATTTCTCGTTGACGTGGGTGGAAGCGTTGATCAGCTGCGCCGTACCCTCGATCACGCCGTCGAACTTGGTCACGACGCGGCAGTTCTCCGTCTCCACGTTTTCCGCGCGCAGGCCGCCGATGGGCGTGATTTTCAGCCGCCCGTTCGGCTTGATCTGGCAGACCATGCCGCCGAGGGTATCCATGTGCGCCTCCAGCAGCAGGCCGTTTTCCTTGTCGCTGCCGCCGAGGCAGACGAGCACACCGTCCTTGCGGGTCATCTGCGGCGCATAGCCCAGCGCTTCAAACCGCGCCACCACATGTTCCGCCGCCTTTTTCGTCATGCCGCTCGGGCTGTCGATGGCCAGCAGATTCTTCGTCTCCTCCACGATAAAAGCGCCGTATTCGTTCCAATCCATGTCGCTTACTCCTTTACTCCGTCTTGAGTTCCTGCACCTTATTGATGATGATGGAAATCGTGCCGTCCCCGTTTTCCACGACGGCGAAGCTGTTTTCGTCGTCCGCCAGTTCGCGCGGCAGGGTGATGGAAATGCCGTTATCCGTCTTGATCTTGACCCGCTGGAGCTGGGCGACGACGCGTTTATTTTCCACCGGGATGACGGGTTCGAGCTGCTCTTCCTGAATCTGGCGGGCGACCTGCTCGATGATGGCTTCGCGTTCCGGGTCGGAGCGGAAAACCTCCTCCGCCACGTCCTTCACGTCGATCACGCCCTTTTCCTCGATGGATTTGCTCATCGCGCGCTTGACCATCGGGGTCAGCATCGGCGTGTCCATCTCCACCGGCGCGGCCTCTGCGATCACCTGCGCGACGGCCTGCACGGCCTCCTTGGTGGATTTCGTTTCCGCCATCGCGAAAAGCGCCTGCGCGAACAACGCGCGGTTGCCCACGTTGGTCAGCACCTGCGCATCCCGCAGGCGGATATCGCCGGTCGAAAGGTTGACCACGAAGCCCGAGCAGCCCTTGCTGCCCGGCAGAGGGAGCACCGTACCGTACGGGATGACCTGTGTGCTCGTCGTGCCGTCTTCGGCCACGTCGAGCTGGTGCACCATCGCGCTGCGGTAAGGGAGCTGCGCCACGCAGAGATGCGGGTTGCCGTCCTTCTCAAACGAGAAAATCGCCATGTCAAACCCTTCGCGCGGGATTTCAAGCGCCTGCATCGTCTCGTCCATGCTGCGCATCAGCGCGTCGGCGGCCTCCTGAAACGGGGTCAGCACAAAGCGGCGCAACATCTCCTCCTGCGCGCTGCCCGGCTCGACGCAGGTTGTCCGGCTTCCGTCGGAGGCCATCAGCTTATCCGCCACGGTGGATAGATACGCCGCGGCCTCGTCGCCGGGCTTGCCCACTCTGCCGGGAAAAATCGGCGCCGCATTGCTGCCGTCGTACAGATACAGCGCGGCACGGGCGATGATGTTCATGGTTCTCTCTCCTTATATGCGAATGAGCAGCATATACAGCGCCGTTCCCACGCCGATGCTGAGCAGGGTGTTCTTCTTCCACAGGTGCAGCGCCACAACGGCCGCCGCCGCAATCAACTGGCGCGCGCCGTCGCCGAACGTGCCGAACGGAACGCTCTTGAGGCAGTAGACGACCAGCGCCGCCATAATCGCGGGCGGCAGGGTTTCGCCCAGCGCCGCGACAAGGCGCGGCACGCCTTTCTTGCCGCCGAAACAAACGAACGGCAGGGCGCGCAGGGCCATCGTCACGGCCGCGCAAATCGCGACCACCGCAATCGCATAGCTCATGCGCGCACCCCCTTTTTGATATCCATCACGGTCAGCAGAATCGCCGTCAGCCCCAGCGCGGGCGCAAGGAACGCGCTCGGCCCGAGCAAAAACAGCATCATCAGCGAGCAGATCGCGCCGATGGCCATCGGCACGCGGTTCTTCATCTCCATCGCCTTTTCCACGCAGATGACGACGAACAGCGCCGTCATCGAAAAATCAATGCCCGTCAGGTCAAACGGCAGGCCTTGCGCCAGCAGCGTGCCGAGAATCGAGCCGACGACCCAATAGATTTGATCGTACAGCGTCACGCGAAACATCACGCCGTCTTCTTCATCATCGGAGAGGCCGCAGAACACCGAATAGGTCTCATCCGTCAGCGAGGTGATCATATACGGGCGGATGCGCTTATCCATCCGGCCAAAACGCCGGATGCAGGAAAGGCCGTAAAACAGATGGCGCGCGTTGACCATCAGCGCCGTCAGCGCGACGGCGACGAGCGACGTGCCGCCCGCCAGAAACGGCACCATCACAAATTGCAAGCTTCCGGCATACACCAGCGTGCTGATGGCCAGCGCCCAAACCGGGCCGTAGCCCGCCTGCGCCAGCATCGCGCCGAAGGCGATGCCCAGCACAATATAACCGCAAAAGACGGGAAGCGTCAGCTTCACCGCCCGTTTTCTCTGTTCCGCTTTCGTCATGCGATTGACTCCTCGATTACATTTGTCCTTCCGCCAGAATCCGCGACAGGCTCACCGTCAGGCTGAGCATCGGCGCGAAGAGCGGGTCGCCCTCCATGCCCATGATGCGCTGAATCTTGCTCAGGCGGTAGCGCACCGTGTTCGGGTGCTGAAACAGCGCCTTCGCGGCGGCGGCGATTTCCATGTTCTCCTTGACGTAAATCAGCGCCGTCTGTTCCAGGTTGGTGTGGTTCTGCGCGTCGTATTCGCGGATGGCGGAGAGCACCCGGCGGCAGCGGTCGCAAACAAAGGGATTTTCGCTCATCGGGAACAGATAGGCGTAAAGCCCCAGCTCGTGCGCGCCGAGCGCCGCCTTGCCGCACAGCTTCGCCGCCCGCGCGGCATACACCGCCTCGCACAGCGACGTGCCCATCTGCGCGCGCTCCGTCCGCAGGTCGCTCTGCCCGATGACGACGGCCTGCGCGTCGATGCCCGCGCGCGTGAGCATGCCGCCAAAGCGCGCCCTCGCGTCCTCCGCAGAGAGGTTTTCCTCCTCGCGGCACAGCGCCAGCATCATCCGCCGCCACTCGATAAACGTGCAGCGGCGCGCAGCTTCCGCGTCTTTTTCCATCAGCGCGTAGAGCCGGTCATCCAGCGAAATCACGCGTTCCTTCGGGTTGATGGCGTACAGCCGATAGCCCGCGCGCCCAATCGGGTCGATGCGCCGCGCGCACTCCCGCGTCTGCTCCTCGGTCAGGTCGCCGCGCATCAGCGCGTCCACGTCCTGCTCGAACCCAGAAAAATGCCGCTTGCCGCGGATGAGGTCGGTCACCTGCAAAATGACTTCCTCGATATACGTATCGTCAAAGAGGAACACGGGCGTGCCCAGCCGATTGGCCAGCGCGATCACCGACTGCGGCAGCTCGCTGAAATACGCCGTTTTCACCATCAGGCTCGCAATGCCCTGATTCATCAGCGCCTGAAGCGAGTGCGCCACGAGCTGCGCGTCGCCGCGCGCGTAAGCCAGCGTGGTCACAACCAGATCGCCGCGGTAAAAATCCGGAAGCTGCACACGGGAGGGGTCGTATTCAAACAGAACGGCCGCCGTCACGGTGCGCTCCAGGCCGTCCTGCCCGGCAATCAGGCGCAGATGATGAATCTCCTGAAGCCGAAACAGCTCTTTAATGTGAATCAAACCCGTTCCCCTCCTGCGCTTTTTTCCGAATGAACCGCGTTTATTTTATCATTTTTTGCTTTTTCCTGCAAGATAAAAGACGACCGGATTTCTTCTTCCGGTCGCCCCTTCGGCAGTCCGTCGCTTTGGCGGGCTGCACAGCTTGTTGATATAGGCAAACTTGGCTTGAATAGCAAAATCAAGAAATTCAGCTATTCTTTCATTTGCGGAAAGGGCTATTCTCCCCCCCTTCGGGGGGAGAATAGCTTTTTGTCTACAGTCTGGGCAGTCCGTCGCTTTGGCGGGCTGCAAATTACATGGTGATCTCTTTCTTGCCGCTCACCTTGAAGAACACCGCCAGCGCGATGATCGTGGAGAACGTCAGGATGGCGGAAATGGCCGAAGCCACGCCGTCGTTGCCGCGGATGATCTGGGAATAAATTTCCAGCGTCATCGTCTTGGTCTTGCTCGTGTAGAGGATGATGGAGGTGGACAGCTCCGTGATGATCATGATCCACGA
>CAKTXH010000108.1 GCA_934630975.1 uncultured Clostridia bacterium
ACGACGTTGGAGGTGATGGTCAGGATGGAGGTCGTCGGCTCGGAATCGCGGTAGGTGTGGCGCTTCTTGATCTTCTCGAGGAACTTGCCCAGCAGCCACACGGCGATATCGTCGGCGCGGTCGTCGTCGTTGCCGTAGCGCGGGAAATCGCCCTCGGTCTTGAAATCGACAATCAGGCCGGTCTCGTCGCGGATTGGGGTCACCTTGGCGTACTTGATGGCGCTCAGGCTGTCCACCACGTGAGAGAAGCCCGCGATGCCCGTCGCGAAGGTGCGGCGCACGTCGGTATCAATCAGCGCCATTTCGGCCGCTTCATAATAATACTTGTCGTGCATATACTGAATCAGGTTCAGCGTGTTGACGTACAGGCCCGCCAGCCAATCCATCATGCGGTCGTAAGCGGCGATCACCTCGTCGTAATCGAGCACCTCGCCGGTAACCGGGCGATACGCCGGGCCGACCTGCTCGCGGGTCTTCACATCCACGCCGCCGTTGAGCGCGTAGAGCAGGCACTTCGCCAGGTTCGCGCGCGCGCCGAAGAACTGCATCTCCTTGCCGGTCTGCGTCGCGGAGACGCAGCAGCAGATGGAGTAATCATCGCCCCAGACCGGCTTCATCACGTCGTCGTTCTCATACTGCACCGAGCTGGTCAGCACGGAAATCTTCGCGGCGTAGTGCTTGAACGTATCCGGCAGGTCTTCGGAGTAGAGCACGGTCATGTTCGGTTCCGGGGACGGGCCCATGTTTTCCAGCGTGTGCAGGAAGCGGAAGTCGTTCTTGGTGACCATCGAGCGGCCGTCCACGCCGATGCCGCCGACCTCCAGCGTCGCCCAGACCGGGTCGCCGGAGAACAGCGCGTTGTAGCTCGGGATGCGGGCGAACTTGACCATGCGGAACTTCATGACCATGTGGTCGATCAGCTCCTGCGCCTGCTCCTCGGTGATCAGGCCGCGCTCGAGATCGCGCTCCATGTAGATATCCAGGAACGTGGAGATGCGGCCGACGGACATCGCCGCGCCGTTCTGCGTCTTGATGGCGGCCAGATAGCCGAAGTACAACCACTGGCAGGCTTCCTTCGCGTTGGCGGCCGGCTTGCTGATATCAAAGCCGTAAGCGGCGGCCATCGCCTTCATGCCCTTGAGCGCGCGGATCTGCTTGGAGATTTCCTCGCGCAGGCGGATGACGTCCTCGGTCATCGTGCCGTCGCCGCAGTTGGCCAGATCCCTGGTCTTTTCCTCGATCAGGAAGTCGATGCCGTAGAGCGCGACGCGGCGGTAATCGCCGACGATGCGGCCGCGGCCATAAGTATCCGGCAGGCCGGTGATGATCTTGTTGTGGCGCGCCTTCTTCATCTCCGGGGTGTACGCCATGAACACGCCCTCGTTGTGGGTCGGCGCGTACTCGGTGAAGATCCTGTGCAGCTCGGGATCCGGCTCGTAACCGTAGTTCTTGCAGGCTTCCTCCGCCATCTTGATGCCGCCGAACGGCATGAACGCGCGCTTGAGCGGCTTATCGGTCTGAAGGCCGACAATCTGCTCGAGATCCTTGTCCGCCTCGCTGATATAGCCCGGGCCGTAAGCGGTCAGGCCGGAAACGACATGCGTTTCCATATCCAGCACGCCGCCCTTCGCGCGCTCTTCCTTTTGCAGCTTCTGGAGGATGCCCCAGAGTTTATCGGTGGCCTCCGTCGGGCCGGCGAGGAAGCTCTCGTCCCCGGCGTAGGGCTTATAATTCTTCTGAATGAAATCGCGAACGTTGACTTCCTCGCGCCAGATGCGACCCTCGAAGCCTTCCCACTGTTCAAAATGAACCATGCAAACTCTCCTTTACGGATGGTCGTCGGTGAATACACGTCGAAACGTGGCTATTGTACCATAGCCGAGATCGTCAGACAACTGACGCTCTCACCAAGAAAAGGCCGCACGAATTGGAGCCGCCATCATAACATGGATAATCTGTAAACGCAATCCTTTTTATTCTGGCAGACCCGTTTCCCGCGCGGCCTTCGTCTTCATACCGTCATCAAATTTTTAACGAAATCTTTACGTCTCAGCGCTTGACGTTGAACGCGCCCATGCCCGGATAGACCGCGCTCTCGCCCAGTTCTTCCTCGATGCGCAGCAGCTGGTTATACTTGGCCACGCGCTCGGTGCGGCTCGGCGCGCCCGTCTTAATTTGGCAAGTGTTGAGCGCCACGGCCAGATCGGCGATGGTGGTATCCTCCGTCTCGCCGCTGCGGTGGGATGAAATCGCGGCATAGCCCGCCTTGTGCGCCATCTTGATGGCTTCCAGCGTCTCGGAAACCGAGCCGATCTGGTTCAGCTTGATCAAAATCGCGTTGCCGCAGCCGAGCTTGATGCCCTTCGCCATCGGCCAGCGTCACCTCCGCCTCAACGGTGGGGTTGCCGCGGGAATCCAGAATTTCGCGCCCTTTGACGTTTACGATCTCCAAATACGCCATAAATATGCTCCTTTCTCAAAGCAGAAACTCTCTTTTTTACAAGCAGATTATAGCACAGCTTCTGCGATTTTGGAAGTTCAAAATGCATTTTCGTTAGAATAAACAAACAAGCTGGCACAGTTCCAGCTTGTTTGCCACAAGGGAGACGGATTTCGCCCGCAAAGCCGTCAGCAGTTCGGCTCTGTGTGAAAAATCCTTTATTTTTTAAATGAAGAAGCATCCAGAAAATAAGTTAGAAGCAACTAACTATGGATAGTTTACACGTTTTATCCGCCGCTGTCAATCCCCTTTTTGGTTTTTTATTCCACACAAAAATGCAGGAATTTGAATTGTCCATTCATTTTCCTGCATTTTAAAAGGATATATTTCATTTTGGTATGGTTTATTCCGTTTTCCTGTCCTTCCACTTTTCCGGGTGCTTCCCCATCCACCGATACGCCAGCAGGCAGATCATCACCGACAGCAGCGAGCCGACCGGCGCGGCAAAGCCCATCGGCGTCAGGCTGGTTTGATCCAGCGCTGAAGCCAGATACGCCAGCGGCAGGCGCGCGCAAACGAGCGAAACGATGTTATGCAGAAACGAAATGCCAGAAAGGCCGTATGCGCAGAAGAAGCCGCTGAAGCTGAAATGGATTCCCGCGAACAGGCAGTCCCACGCGTAACCGCGCAGGTATTCCCCTCCGAGGCGGATAACCTCCGCTTCTTTGGCGAAAAGCGAAACCATGCCGTTCGCCGCGAACTGCATCGCCACGCCGATGATCAGCCCGTAGCCGACGGCCATGCCCACCGCATAGCGCAGAATCTGCCGCACACGCTCATGTTCCCCTGCGCCGATATTCTGCGCCGCCAGCGCTGAAACCGTGGAAAGCAGCGTGGAAGGCACGAGGAACAGGATGCTGATGATCTTTTCGACAATGCCGACCGCCGCCGAGTCGTTCAGTCCGCGCATGTTGGCGATGATCGTAATGGCGATAAAGCCGACCTGAATCAGCCCGTCCTGCAAGGCGACCGGCACGCCGACCTTGAGCAGCGCGGCCATTGTCCGCCCCTTCGGCTTGAAATCCGCCAGAGAAAGGCCGGGGATCATCTTCCTTTTGAGAATCGCCCAAAGCGAGACCGCGACGGAAAGCGCCTG
This sequence comes from uncultured Clostridia bacterium, assembly GCA_934630975.1. Taxonomy (GTDB): domain Bacteria; phylum Bacillota; class Clostridia; order Christensenellales; family Aristaeellaceae; genus Ventricola. Next base: position 3,597 of record CAKTXH010000108.1, read on the forward strand.
CGAGAGCGTCGTGCCCAGCGCCGCGCCGACCGGGCCGAGCTTCAACGCGCCCATGAAGAAGAAATCCAGCGCGATATTCGCCGCGCAGGCGACGGCCACGAAAATCATCGGGCTTTTGCTGTCACCCATGCCGCGGAAAATCGAGCTGATGATGTTGTAAGCCGTGATGCAGGGAATCCCGATAAAGCAGACCGTCAGATAGGCGCGCGTACCGGCGACCGCCTCCTCCGGCGTGGAGAGCAGCGCCAAAATGCCGTTCACGCCGAGCAGCAGCAGGCACGTCGCCGCGACGGAAATGCCCATGAACAGCGCCGCCGTGTTGCCGACCGCCTCGCGCGCCATGCCGTCGTCCTTCGCGCCGACCGCACGGCCGATGCGCACCGTTGCGCCCATCGCAAGCCCGACGATCATCACCGTCAGCATGTGCATCACCTGGCTGCCGATGGAAACCGCCGTCGTGCCCGCCACGCCGTCAAACTGGCCGATGATGAACAGGTCGGCCAAGCCGTAGAGCGTCTGCAAAAACGTCGAAAGCAGATACGGCAGGGAGAAAACGATCATGTTTTTCATCACGCTGCCGGTAGTCATGTTTTGTTTCAAGGGCTTCGCCTCCTTTGTCTATCCCATCGTAAACCCTATAACGGTTGCAGGGTCAAGTATAAAAAAACAGACGCGCTCGCATAAAACGGGCGCGTCCATAAACTCAAACCAGACTGCTTACAAAATGCTCGATGCGGTCAACGCCCTTGTCGATCTGCTCCATCGAGGTCGCGTAGGAAATGCGGCAGTAGCCCTCCGCGCAGAAGGCCGTGCCCGGGGTCAGCGCGACGTTCGCGTTTTCCAGCAGCATATCGGCGAAATCCATCGACCCGCCGATCTGCCGGTCGCCCAGATGCTTGCCGACCAGCGCGCGCATATCCACCATCACGTAGAACGCGCCCTTGGGCATCACGCATTTCAGCCCCTCGATGGCGTTAAGCCGCGAGACGATGTGGCGGCGGCGCTCGTCGTAAGCTCTGTGCATCCGCTCGATCTCCTCGCGTCCTTTCGGGGAACGCAGCGCCTCCTCGGCGGCGTACTGCGCGATGGAGTTGCTGCCGCTGGCAATCTGGCTTTGCAGGCTGCTCATCGCCTTGATCACGTCAATCGGCCCCGCGGTGTAGCCGATGCGCCAGCCCGTCATCGCGTAGGATTTGGAAACGCCGTTGATCACGATGGTCTGCTTGAAAATATCCTCGTCCAGCGACGCAATGGAGACGTGCTCCTCGCCGTCGTAAATCAGCTTTTCATAGATTTCGTCGGAAACGACGTAGAAGCCCTTTTCCACCGCCAGCTTCGCGATGCCCGTGAGCTGCTCCCGGTTCCAGATGCAGCCGTTCGGGTTATTCGGCGAGTTGAGAATCAGCGCTTTGGTGCGCTCGGTGACGTAGGGCGCAAGATCCTCCGCCTCGGTGACGAAGCCCTTCTTCACGTCGCCCTGCACCAGCACCGGCACACCGCCGACGATGCGCACGATTTCCGGGTAGGAAACCCAGCACGGCGTGGGGATGATCACCTCGTCGCCGGGGTTCACAATCGCGGCCAGCGCGGCATAGATGGAAAATTTCGCGCCGTTGGAAACGATCACCTGCGAGGGCGAGTATTCCAGCCCGTTATCCCAGCGCAGTTTTTCGCAGATGGCGCGACGCAGGCCGAGCGTGCCGGCCGCCGGGGTATACTTGGTCAGACCCATATCCAGCGCCTCATGCGCGGCGGTGCGGATATACTGCGGGGTCACAAAATCCGGCTCGCCGACGCTGAAGGAAACCACATCGCGCCCGCTTTGGCGCATCTCCTTCGCTTTAGCGTCAATAGCCAGCGTGGGCGACGGCGCAATGGCCGCGCACTTGCGGGAAAGCTCTAAGGACACAACAAACGCCCTCCTTGAATCGGGCGAACCGGCTTTGTTCCGCCCGAAATGAATTCTTGCATCATTATACATCCATTTTATGCGATTTGCAATCTCTATTTTGCCTTTATTTGTCGAAAATCTTCGTTCACTCTGCACATTTCATTTTTCATTCCTGCAAATTTACCTTTCCGCACGCCGTTGATCTTCTTCCCGCAGCTTATGCGCCGCGCCGCGTTTTTGTCCCGCATAACCGCCGTTTTACCGTAAAGATTGTTTCAAAACTGCGTCTTTTCCTTAAAAACGCTTGCCATAATCCGCTTTTTGATGTATCATTGTTCTGGTTGGTATCTTTTTGAAACATTTTTGGAGGTGTTATTTTGCATCGCATCTACAAATGGTTCCTCGCGGCTGCCGCCGTCTGCCTGATGGGCACGAGCGCCGTCGCCGCTGCGGAGGATTCCTACTACCTCGAGCTGCCCACCAAGGGAATCACTTCTTCACGAAAGATCTCCGTGGATGTGCCGGATGAAAACCCGGTGATCGACGGTATAAATCCGCTGACCGGCGAGAGCTGGTACGGCAACTATTACCCGATCCTCGTCAATATCGACGCGCACCCGGACGCGCTGCCGCACTGGGGCGTAGCCTCCGCCGATATCTCCTATGAAATGCCGATTCAGGCCGACGGTTCCACCCGTTCCGCCATGCTTTTCATGGGCACGATTCCATCCGCTGCCGGCCCTGTCCGTTCCGCGCGCGTGCCGATGGGTAACCTGCGCGAAATGTGGGACAGCGCCTGGGTGTTCTACGGCTGGCAGAACTGGGCCGGCGGCACCAACACCGTCGTGGACGTGGACGACTGGGCGCTTTCCATCCATAAGGACGCGCGCCAGAAGGGTCGCTGGGTGTTCCCGTTCGTCGAGGGTTCCGAGCGCAATTACAGCGACCTGTTCCATCGTGAGAGCGACGGCCAGCACGTCGCCCCGCACAACGTTCAGATCAACATGAACGCCGTCTCCTCCCTCTTCACGCAGGAATCGGCCAAGCACCCGTTCAAGTTCACCGATACCGGCCTTGACCGCGGCGTGGACGTTTCTTCCATCACCATCAACTACAAGACCACGACCCCGGCCTACGTCACCTCTTATCAGTATAACGAGATGACCGGCCTGTACGAGCGCTATCGCAACGGCTCCCCGTATTACGACGCCCTCAGCGGCGCGCAGACGGAATACGCCAACGTGATCGTGCTGCGCACCGATGTCGCCTGGTACAACAACGCCCCGCAGCGCCCGGTGATTCAGCTGGTCGGTCAGGGCGTGGCCGAGATCTTCCAGAATGGCAAGTACATCCGCGGCACGTGGGTGCGCACCCATGACGGCAAGACCGGCGACGACGTGAAGTCCCTCTCCTCCCGCATGGTCTTCCTGGATGAAAACGGCGAGGAGCTGGAGATGAAGGTCGGCAAGACCTTTATCCAGATTGTGAACAACGATCAATCCGTCATCGTCAACGCAGGCGAGCAGATCGAAGGCGCGACCGCGCAGGCCACCCCGGCCCCGACCGCGACCCCGAAGCCGACCCGCACCCCGAAGCCGACCCGCACCCCGAAGGCCAGCGCCAACGCGACGCCGGTTCCCGTCGAGGGCGACGACAACGCCGATGAGGATATCTCCTTCGGCGGCTGATCAACCCGATTGAAAAGAGGACGAGCTGTAAAAGGCCCGCCCTCTTTTTATAGACAGAAAAGCTTTTTCAATCCAAAAGGAGCCGCGCCAGCCCATGCCGACGCGGCTCTTTTTCTGTTCAGGTGAATCTCTTAATCCTCGTAAGGATGCTCGGCGCGGTACTTCGTCAGCAGCTTCTCGATGCGGTTCCACGGGTTGAGCAGGTAGCTCAGGGACTGATCGTGGTTGAGCGTCGC
>CAKTXH010000109.1 GCA_934630975.1 uncultured Clostridia bacterium
ATACTGTATCTCGTCGGAGGTGATGAAATGCTGAATTCATCGGACATCCTTCGCGGCTATACCGATACGATCATCCTCGCGCAGCTCGCCGGAGGCGACAGCTATGGCTATGTCATCAGCAAAAACGTGCAGGAGATTACCCGCGGGGAATTACAGTTAAAAGAGGCGACCCTGTATACGACGTTCCGGCGGCTGGAAGCGGCCGGGATGATCGAATCCTACTGGGGGAACGAAAACGCAGGCGCGCGCAGGCGCTATTACCACCTGACCGAAAAAGGGCGCGCGCTCTTTGCGGAGAATCAGGCAGACTGGCGCAAATACCGCGCCGTGATATCCGAACTGTTTGGAATGGAGGGCACATCAAAATGATGAACAAGCAGATTCGCAGAATGATTGATGAAATTTTTGCCGATATGAAGATGACGGCGGATAACCTTGCCCTGCGCGACGAGCTGATGGCCAACGCGCAGGCGCGGTTTGAGGATTCCGTCCGCGCGGGCAAGACGGAGGAGGAAGCCTTCGCCGAGGTGGCCGCGTCGCTGGGCGACGTGCAGAGCCTGCTGCGCGAGATGAACGAAAAGCCCGAGGAGACGGCGGCGCAGGCCGATGAAACGGCAAAAGCCGAGCCGGACGCGCCGAAGGACGAGGAGGCCGAAGCCGACGAGGGCAAGGCCGAAGACCCGGATTTTGAGGTTAAGACCGAGAAAACGCCGGATATCGGCGAGGCGCTGGGCAAGGCCTTCGGCGCGCTGGGCGACGTGGGCAAGCAGATTGTGCCGCAGGCGCAGAAGCTGGTCAAGCAGGTCGACGATCTGACGGGCGGCGTGATTGGCGGCATCGGCAAGGCGGTCGGCAAGGGCCTGAGCGACGCGCAGAAGGCGGCGGGCAAGGCCATCGACAGGCTTTCCGGCGACAAGGGCGAAATCGTCATCGACTTCGGCGAGGAGAAGCCGAAAGCCCCGGCGGCGCTGCGCGAACGCGCCAAGACGATCCGCGCCGAAGCAGAACTCAAGCAGGCGGCGGGCGATCAGGAAGGCGCGCGGGAACTGCGCGCGAAGGCTTACGCGCTTGAAACCGAGGCCGACGAGGTGGAAAAGAAGCTCGCTGAGCTGGCCGAAAAGGAGAAAGCCGAAAAGGCCGCGCAGGCAGAGCGGGAAGATACGACTTCGGACGACGACTTCGACGCGCTTCAGCGCGAAATGGATGCGATGCAGGAAGCCCTGAACGCCGACGCGGCGGAAGTGGAGGCGGACGCGGGCTGCCCCAGCGAGCCGATTGATCTCGACGACGTGGTGCGCGACGCGGAAGACGCGGCCAGACAGGCCGAGCCCTTCAGCGGCGCGCCGGGCGTAGTCGTCATCAGCCGCTATCCGGCGGCGGGGCTGCGCGAGGTGAACGTGAGCCTCGATTCCGACGACATCACCGTGAAGGCGGCGGACGGCACGGACGTGGTCGTCGAGTGGGAAGCCGGGCGCGAAGGCGTGGAACAGCCGACCGTGACGCTGGAGGAGCACACGCTCAGCGTGCGCCGCGCCAACCCGGATGTGTTTAAAACGTTCTTCTCCGTCTTCCAGAAGGAGGGCGGCAAGGTGACGGTGCGCGTGCCGCGCGGCTATGCCGCCGATTACGTGCTCGGCACGACCTCCGGCGATATCCGCCTGTACGCCATCGACGTGGACAAGGTGAAGGTGAACACGACCTCCGGCGATGTGCGCGTCGAGCCGGACGCGGGCATCCGCGCGAAGGAAATCGACGTGACGACGATCTCCGGCGGCGCGACCGTCAGCGCCTGCGCGGGCGACGTGGTGGTCAGCACCGTTTCCGGCAGGCAGTTTGTCTCCTGCGACGCGAACCGCGCGGATCTGAGCGTCGTTTCCGGCAAGGTGCACGCCGAGGGCGCGAGCGAGGAGTGGGAGATCAACAGCGTTTCCGGCGACGTGGAGGTGCTCTGCACCGTTGCGCCGACGCGCAAAGTGCAGGTCAATTCCATGAGCGCGAACGTGCACGTGGCCCTGCCCGGGGATATCCGCGGGTTTGTGGCCGATATCAGCAGCATGAGCGGCAAGATCGTCAACGAATTCGGCCCGAACCGCTACGGCACCTGCGCTCTGCCGATTCACATGGATACCATGAGCGGCAAGCTGATGATCACCCGCCTGTAAAGCATACGGAGAAAAGCAATGTGGGATAAAGTCAAAGAGATTGTAAGCCTGATTTTCGGCAGTAAGCTCGTCGTCGAGGGCACGGGGCGCACCTTTGTCAAAGCGCCGATGTGGCTGGCCGTGCTGGCCTGCATCGCGAGCATCCGGCTGGCGGTGCTGACGGCGCTGCTGGTGGTGCTCTTCGGTATGCGGGTTCGCGTGGTCAAGGGATAAGGAGGGATGATCATGGATTTTGAAACCATCAAAAACAACGCGGTCAATGCGTTCCGTCAGCTTTCCGTGCTGCGGGTGATCGTCACCTCCCCCAACGAAAAGGTGGCGGATGTGCCCGCGCTGTATGCGCTGGTCGCCGTGCTGCTCGCGCCGTGGGTCTGCGGCGCGGCGCTCGTGCTCGGCTTCCTGTTCAAATACGGAATTCGGTTTGAAAAAGACGCGGTAAAGATGAACTGAAACCCAACTCCTTCGGGGCGTGTCGCAGGGCGGCACGCCCTTTTTTTCTCAAAAAATGAAATTGGATGAAACTTTTGTCGGTTTACTTCGTCTATTAAGTAGAACGCCCTGAAAAAAGGAGGAGAACAGGATGAAACGAATCATAGCCTGGGCGCTGCTGGCGGCGACGGTTTTGGCTGCGGCGGCGGTGCGCGCGGAGGAATTGGATGCGGAGTTTTTGACCATGCCGAGAAAGGGCGTGGCCGTCTGCGCGCCGAAGGACGGCGGGGAGGAGACGCCGCTCTACGACGAAGCGGGCGGCGTTTCCATGCGTTATTTCAGCGGCACGCGCGTGCAGGTGATTTCCGTCGATGCGGAACATGACAGGGTTTATGTCGCGGTCGGCGAGGAAAAAGGCGGGCAGATAAAGGGCTATATGCAGGCGGACGAACTGCGGTACGGCCCGGCGGCGCTGCGCGAAACGCCGTATATCCGCATGGAAGCCACGCTCACCGAGGGCGGAAACGTGCTCAAAGCGCCGAGCGAGAGCGCGGCATACAGCTGCCGCGCCGAGATGGGATGGCGCTTGAACTTCGTCGGCTACAACGACGACGGATGGCTGCAAATTGAGCCGGAAGAATACGACGGCGACGTCTGGCGCACGGGCGCGTGGGAAAACGGCGACGATCCGAGCTATCGGGGCGGCTTTATCCACGCGGGAGACGAGGTGACGGATACGGAAATCGTCGAAGCGAACCGCTATGTGCTGCTGCCGACGGACAAAGAACAGACGCACGAACAGGCCTATGAAAGCGCGGTTGCGCTGCTGGCGCAGACGGACGAAGGGCGCGCGGAACTGGCGGAAAGGCTGCCCGGCGTTGTGCCGACGGAGGAGAACGTGCGCGCGCTGATGGCCGACGTTCGGCTCAGCTGCGACGAACATAGGAACGTATATTGGTCGATCACGTTTCAGGATGAGGAGACGGGCGAATGTGTGGTCGTGGAATTGACCCCGACGGGCGAATGGATACGGTTTACGTATTCGAACGGATGAGGTGAAAAGCATGAAAAAGGTATTCGGCAGTCTGGTTTTGGCGCTGATGCTGCTGACCTCTGCGGCGCTGGCCGCCGACCTCGATACGCCGCGAATCGGCGCGGCGGTCTGCGCGCCGGAAGAGGAAAACGGCTCGGTCGTGCTGCATGAAGCGCCCGACGGGCAGAGCGAAACGCTGATGCGCTATTTTCAGGGCGCGCCGCTGCAAGTGCTCGACCTTGCGGACGGCTGGGCGCATGTGCGCATGGGGATGACGGGCGAATCGCTGGAGGGCTATATTCGGCAGGAACGGCTGAAATACGGCGCGGAGGCGATGCGCGAGGTGCAGCAACACGCCGAAATGCCCGGGTTTGACGAGGACACGCCGGTTTATGAAGCCTGCGACAAGCAATCCGGGGTGATTGATATCCTCGAAGCGCCGGGCGGCGTGAAGATCATGGGCTATAACGGCCAATGGGCGGCGGTCTGGGGAGAAAACGGCTTTATCCCCATGACGGGGACGATCCGGCCGGGACGATGGGATTCGTTCTGGCGGGTTCTGCCGCTGGCGGGCGAACTCACGCGGGACGATGCCATGCGGAAACTGCGCGAATGGGTGCCCCAAAAGCGGGAAGAATGGAACATTTCCGAGGTTTACACGGATGCGCGGGTGCTGGATGAGGAGATGCGCTGGCATTGCGGCGATTTGTTTTACGAGCCGCTGACGGGAGAAACGTATTATCACGTGTATATGGATGATCCGCTTCTCATGGACGGGCGGAAATGGTCGATGGATATGCTGATGGTGGAGATGTCCGCGAAGGGCGAGGTGATGGAGGTTTACAACACCCTGCCGCAAACCGGCGCAGCGTTCTGCGCGCCGGTGGAGGAGAGCGACACCGTGACGCTCTATGCCGAGCCGGATGAGAGCGGCGACATGCTGTTTCACTATTACAGCGGCACGGTGGCGGAGGTATTGGAGGTTCAGCGCACGTGGATCCGGGTGCGCATCGGTCAGGGCGAGGCGGCGCTGGAGGGCTGGATGCCTGCGCGCGACTTGACCTACGGCGCATGGCGGGAGCGCGACGTGGCGCACGTCGTTCGGTGGTACACCGCCGAGGCGGGCGAACAGGTGGTTTACGCTGCGCCGGACGAAAGCGCGAAGGTGCTGCGCCAAACGCTGCCGAGCGGAATGGTGAAAGTGAACGGAATCGGCGCGGACGGCTGGGTGCAGCTGAGCTGGGACGACAACGAGCCTGCAACGGGTTTTGCGCGCCTTGGAGACGACGCACAGCTGGGTAAGCCGATGCGGGCGTCGGTTTATCATGTCGATCCGCTGGACGATGAATTGAGCTTTGAAGAAGCGGAGGAAAAGGCGCGGGAATACGCCTGGCAATACGGAAAGAAGCATGGAAAAGGCTGGAAGCGCTCCAAAAAAGCCGTGGACGGCGCGGTATGCGAAATGCAGCTGATGTATATCGAGGAGACGCGGCAGGCGGACTATTGTTTCTATTTTTATCAGGAGGGAAACGAGGAGGACGGAATCGCCGTGGAGATGACCTCGCAGGGCGAGCTGATTTCGGCGGACGAGGGCTTTGGCTGACTTGCATCGCGGGCGAAATTGTGGTAAGCTGAGAGCACGCAACAAAGGAAAGGCGGCTTGACGATGCAAAACCCGAACATTCCCGAGGACTGGAAGCAGACGATCAGGGGCTATGTCCCGAAGGACGAGCGCGAGGCGGCGGAGCAGGCAGAAATCCTGACCCTGATTGACCGCGAAGGCGAGCGGCTTTTGACGCGGGACTGCGCCTACGCGCACGTTACGGCTTCCTCGATCATCGTCAACCGGGCGCGCACAAAAACCCTGATGGCGTTCCACAAGATCTATCAGAGCTGGGCATGGACGGGCGGCCACGCGGACGGCGAAACCGATTTGCTGGGCGTGGCGATGCGCGAGGCGAAGGAAGAGACGGGCATCGAGCATCTCAAGCTGCTGGGAAACGGCGCGGCTTCGCTGGAAATTCTGCCGGTCTGGGCGCACGTCAAGCGCGGAAAGGCAGTCGGGAGCCATCTGCACCTGAACGTATCGTATGTATTCGAGGCGGACGACGCGCTGCCCCTGCGCGTGGCGCAGGACGAGAACAGCGCCGTCGGCTGGATCGAGATTGACCGCCTGGGCGAATACGTCAGCGAGAAGGACATGCTGTCGACGTACCGAAAGCTTCTGGCTGAGGCGAACGTTTGTTAATTCCAACCAATCAATATGCGATTTAACTTGAAGAAAGATGACAAAAATCGTATACTGTAAGCGAAGAAAGGAGAAAGAGCCGAAAAGGCCAAACGAACAAACCAAAGGCAATCCCAAGGCAAAGGAGGCCGATTTCATGATTACACGTTTTGTGCTTAAAGATGCGCATGTCCCCGCCGAAGTCGTTGAAACGATGGAGCGCAGAATCCATCAGCGTATGGATGCTTATTTCAAGGATGAGGCCGAGGGCGACACGGTGATCGGCGTTCGCATTACCGAACAGAAGAACACCTACAAGGTCGAGATGACCATGCCCTACATGGGCCACACGCTTCGCACGGAAAACCAGGAGCGGGAGATTTCCCTCCCCGCGCTGGATAAGGGTATAGATGTTCTGGAGCGGCAGATGAAGAAGCTCAGGACGCGTCTGGGGCGCGACCTGAGAAAGAAGCCCGAAGTGGCGGAAGCCGCGCCGGAAATGGAGGACGAGCAGGAGGAAGCCGTCGTCCGCGTGAAGCGGTACGCGGCCAAGCCGATGAGCGTCGAGGACGCGATTCTGGAAATGGACATGCTCGGGCACGCCTTCTACATGTTCAACAACATTGAAACGGGCATGGCCGCGACGGTGTACCGCCGCAAGGACGGCGGCTGCGGCCTGATCGAGCTGGAAAACCTGTAAACGACAGCGAAAAACGCTGACAGAATAAGCAAAGCCGTCAAAGACAAGAAAACGGCATGAGAAAGGGTGAGTCCGATGCAGCCGAAGATGAAGATCGTGGTCGCCGTGCTGGTGGCCGCGCTGCTCGCTGTGATCGGTTTGATTGTGGTCACGCAAAAGAACAGCGCGCAGGAGCCTGCACCCGCGGCGACCGCGACGCCGGAAATAACCGCAACGCCGGATACAGAGCCTGAAGCCACCGCCGAACCGGCGCAGGGCGAAGAAGACGCCGCGCAAGATACGATGTATGAGGGCGCGCTGGCCGGGCTGACCGAAGAGGAGATCGCGCAGATGGCGATTTCCGAAGAGGAATCCAGCGAGAGACAGAACGATATCGGGGCGGAGGATTCCGTTGACTGACGGACAGGCTTCATCCCCCGCATAAAAGCCAGATTCGGACGTGCGCGGGTGCGCGCGTGGAGCCAACATAACGATTCGCGGTCGGGAGACGCCGAAAAGGCGGCGGAATCCCGACCGTTTTTTCTGTACAAAAACGCCCTTTCAAAATCATTCGGAAGAATTTTCAAAAAACGGTTGACAAAAACCGTGTAATCGTGTATTATATATTTCGTCGCCGCGCTCGACACAATCAAGCGATGCGGCGGGCCA
>CAKTXH010000110.1 GCA_934630975.1 uncultured Clostridia bacterium
TGCGCGCGCTTCTGCGGCGTATGCGGCAAGGACGACGCGGAGACGCTCGATCTGTTCATCGACAAGATCGAGGAGCTGAAGGCGAAAGTCGGCATCAAGAAATCCATCGCCGAATACGGCATCAGCGAGGAGACCTTCATGAGCACGCTGGATCAGATGGTCGAAGACGCGTTCGACGATCAGTGCACCGGCGCGAACCCGCGCTATCCGCTGCTCAAGGAAATCAAGGCGATGTATCTCAAGGCGTACTACGGCGAAAAGGCGTAAGGAGGAATCCCCCAAATGAGCAAGGAAATCATCGTGGAGCGCGGCACCAAAACGGTGTACCGCGAGGGCAGCAAGATTATCAAGCAGTTCAAGGCGGGCTATGCCAAGAGCGCCGTTCTCAAAGAGGCGTTTAACCACGCGCTGGCGGAGGAATCCGGCCTGAACGTGCCCGCGCTGCTGGAAGCGAAGAACACCGGCGAGGGCTGGGCGCTGATCATCGAGGCCGTCGAGGGCAGGACGATGGCGGAGCTGATGGCCGAGCAGCCGGAAAACATGGACGCGCTGATGGCGCAGTTCGTCGAGATTCAGAGCGATATCCATCGCCACACCTGCAAGCAGATGGGCCGCCTCAAGGATAAGCTGAACGCGCAGATTTCGTCCCTGCGCGACGAGCTGGACGCGAGCACCCGCTACGAGCTGCACGCCCGCCTTGAAAACATGAAGCCGCACACTAAGATCACCCACGGCGACTTCAACCCGACCAACGTGCTCATCGGCGCGGACGGCAAGGTCTATATCCTCGACTGGGCGCACGCCGCCATCGGCAACGCCTCCGCCGACGCGGCGATGACCTACCTCCAGTTCGCGCTGGAGGATCAGAAGAAGGCCGACCTGTATTTGAAGCTCTTCTGCCAAAAGAACGATATCGCCATGCAGTACGTCCAGCGCTGGCTGCCCATCGTCGCCGCCGCGCAGATGACCAAGAAGCACGGCGCGGAGAAAGAATTTCTCACCGGCTGGACGCAGGTTGTGGAGTTTGAGTGACGCCTTTCCGCCATCTTCGGCGGTTTCCTCCCCTTAAAAGGGGAGGTTTTTGTGTAGGTCAGCGTTTTTCGTTGACATTCATGTGCTCCGCGTGATAAAGTATACGCGTATGAATTTGAGGGCGTTTGCCCTTTTGAAACGGGGAGCGGTTTGCAGATGTTTGAACTCGGTATTCAGAAAAATTGGATTGACGCGCTCTATGCGCGCAGCTCGGTGCGCCAGTATACCGGCGCGCCGGATAAAGCGCAGCTCGATAAACTCGGCGAAACCTGCCGCAAGCTCAGTTGGCAGGGCGTGAAAATTCGCATGTTCAAAGGCCCGGGCCTCAAGAGCCAGATCAAGGGCACGGACGTTTACGCGGTGATCGTTGCCAAGCGCGGCACGCCGATGGAGGTCGAAGGCTTCATGGGCGAGGCGTTGGTGCTGGAGGCCACGTCGATGGGGCTGGGCACGTGCTGGCTCGGCGCGGGCTTCTACCCGGATATCATCAACCGCAACGTCGATTTGCAGACGGACGAAGCCGTGCATTGCGTGATTTCCATCGGCAAGGCCAACCTGCCCGCCTTTGCGCCCAAGCGCAAGGAGCTGGTCAAGGTCTGCGGCATGGACGAAGCGCAGCTCGCCCAGCTCGGCGCATGGCAGAAGGAAGCGGTGCTTGCCGCGCGCCTCGCACCCAGCGCCATCAACCAGCAGCCGTGGAAGATCGTCGCGGATAAGACCAGCGTGTCCATTCTGGAAACGACCGTGCTTTATAAGAAGTACGCGCCGCTGGATCGCGGCATCTGCATGCTGCATGCCGCCGTCGGCGCGGCGAAGGCCGGACGCACCGCCATTTGGAAAAAGGTGGATGGCGGATACGCGATGAAGGCGTAAACGGTATATCAAAAGCGCAAGAACGAAAATCTTGCGCTTTTTCCATAGGACGCATTGACAATGCCTTGTGAGGTAATTATAATATAATTATGGATCGGATTTTATTTGAGTGGGACGAACATAAGAATACAATCAATAAGAAGAAGCACGGCGTGTCCTTTGAAGAAGCCAAAACAGTCTTCTATGATGTAGATGCGATTTTGATTGACGACCCGGATCATTCGGAGGAAGAGGAACGGTTTCTTTTGCTTGGATTGAGCCGAAAAACGAATCTATTGATTGTGTGTCATTGTTTACGCGACGAAGGGGAAATCATACGGTTGATTTCGGCCAGAAGAGCGACGACAAATGAAGCAAGGCAATATTGCAACATGAAGGGGTGAAACGTATGCGCGAAGAATATGATTTTTCCAATGGAACCAAAAATCCCTATGCGGCAAAGCTGAAAAAACAGATCACCATCAATCTGGACGTTGACACAATCACCTACTTTAAGAATCAGGCGGCGCATAGCGGAATCCCGTATCAGACGCTTATCAATCTGTACCTAAAGGATTGCGCGGAAAATAAAAAAGAACTGAAAATCTCGTGGAATTGAGTGTTTGAAGGCGACTCGGCGTGAAACGGGTCGCCTTTGATGTATCAAAAAAAGCCTGTCGGTTTATCCTACCCGAAAAGGGGAGAGGAATATGCTGACAGGCTTTTTGCGAACGATTGTGCTCTTTTTTGTGACGGCGGTGGTGCTGCGGCTGATGGGCAAGCGGCAGCTGGCGCAGCTTCAGCCGTATGAAGTGGTGATCACGCTGATGATTTCGGATTTGGCGACGCTGCCGATGGCGGATGTGGAAATTCCGCTGCTCAGCGGCGTGGTTTCGATTTTGACGCTGCTGCTGGTGCACAGCCTGCTCAGCGCGCTTTCGTATGCGAGCGTGAGGATGCGGCGGATCATCTGCGGCAGGCCGAGTGTGCTGGTGCGCGACGGCAAAATCTGCGAAAAGGAACTGGCGAAGCTCTGCTTTGATCTGTCCGACCTGATGGAAGGCATGCGGAGCGGCGGCGTGATCGGGCTGGGCGAGGCCGGAAGCGTCGTTTTGGAGACGAACGGTTCGCTGAGCGTGTTCCCGTCGGCGGACAACCGCCCCGCGACGCGCGGAGAGATGAATCTGCCGCAGGTTTACGACGGGATTCCGCTGACGCTGATTCTCGATGGGCAGATGCAGGAGCGGAGCATGCGCATCGCCGGGCTTGAGCCGGGCTGGCTGCGGCGGATTTTGCAGGATCAGGGCATCGCGAGGGACAAGGATGTGCTGATTGCGACGTTGGACACGCAGGGAAGCCTGCTTGTGCAGGAGAAGGGCGACGACGGGCGGCTGCTGACGCTGGATGTGCTCAAGCCGGGACAGGTGAGGTGGTAACATGCGCAAGAAGATCATCACCATGGCGGCGACGCTGCTGCTGCTCGGCCTGCTCAGTGCGGTGGAGCAGATGGCCGTAAAGCGGCTGACGGATGACGCGATGGCGCGCACGCAGGAAATCCTGTCGCTGCTTGCGCAAAACCAGACGGCGCGCGGGCTTGAGCAGGCGCACGAGATGGACGCTTGGTGGGATGAGGAAGCGCCGAGGGTTGAGACGCTCATCAACCACGAGGCGACGGACGACGCGCGCTTCACGCTGTCGCGGCTGGTCGCGGCGCTGGAGATGGGAGACAGGGACGACGCGTTCGTGTATGCCCGCGAACTGGAAGGAAATATCGAGCACGTTTTGGAGCGGCAGGAGCTGTCGTGGCAGAATCTGCTGTAACCAGACGCGTTTACAAAAAACTGCACCTGCGGATATAGAGGAGACAGGTCTGCGTATCATACACCATCAGGTCGTGAAACTTTTCATCCCAATGCCAGTAGCCCTCGGAACAGGCCAGCATATCGTCGATATGCGTATCAAAGCGCTCGGCGAGCAGCGGCTGAGCCAGCATATCAGGCGTGAGCGGCAGCGGATTCCAGTCGGCGCGGGCCTCAAGAAAGCGGAGGAAGCCCTCTCCATCCGCGTCGGCGGAAACGGCATACACGGAGATGACGTTATAATCCTTTCCCTCGTTGATTTCGTCATGGCGGTAGACACGCGACGGCGACTGAACGAAGGCATAGGGAATGAACCTCTCCACGTAACCTTCGGGCTTATCCCAAAGAGAAACAAGGAAGAGGATCAGGAGCGAGAGGGCGAAGACTTTAAAAACGGTATATTTTCGATGAGTTGAAAGGCTTGTTTCAGATAGCGATTTGCGAGGATTCATGCAGGCTCCTTTCTGATGCGCAGACACAAGGCTGGCGCATTTCATAGCTGGGGCTTAAAATGAATTTTGTATAAAGCGCGGATGCGCGTTCCTACATAGAATTAATATGATGTGCCGATTCGCTTTTTTCCTGTGTCTATGTCTTATAAAAAATAAAAATCCGGCAGCGAAGCTGCCGACAGACTGTAGACAAAAAGCTATTCTCCCCCGAAGGGGGAGAATAGCCCTTTCCACAAATGAAAGAATAGCTGAATTTCTTGATTTTGCTATTCGAGCCAAGTTTGCTTATGTCAACAAGCTGCCGGAAAACGAGAAGCCCAGAAACCTCAGGTTTCTGGTGGGTTTTAGGGCAAAGCCCTAACGTACCCTTACAGCCCCGCGACCGTTGCGGCAATCGCTGCTTCGTCGGGCTTCATGGCTTCGAGGGTGCGGGAGAGGAGATCATCCAGCTCCCAGCCGAGCATTTCCGCGCCCTGCGCGATGACCTCGCGGGAGCAGCCTGCGGCAAAGCCCTTCGACTTGTACTTCTTTTTCAGGCTCTTGAGATCCATGTCCGTGATGCTGCCGGAGGGGCGCATCTTCGCGCACGCGCCGATCAGGCCGGTCAGCTCGTCGCAGGCGAAGAGCACCTTTTCCATTTCGTGTTCCGGCTTTACATCGACGCAAAGCCCGTAACCGTGGCAGACCACCGCGTGAATCAGCCGGTCGTCCGCGCCGCCCTCCTTGAGCAGCTCGACGCACTTTTTGCAATGCTCGTTCGGCCATTGCTCAAAGTCGATGTCGTGCAGCAGGCCGACAATCGCCCAGAAATCGGCTTCGTCGCCGTATCCCAGGTCGCCTGCCATTCGGCGCATCACGTTTGAAACGGTCAGCGCGTGGGTGATGTGGAACGGTTCGCTGTTATATTTGCGCAGCAGGGCAAACGCCTCGTCATAGGTCATGAAAAACACTCCTTCGGTTGATCAAATCGCATGTCTCGTATTATAGCCGAGGGGAGGCACGCTGTCAAGCGGGAGACCCGGACTGAAAGGCAAAATACGAATCTTAAACGAATGAAGATGCAAAAGAAAAATAAAAATGACTGAAAAAGAAATAATAAAGAAACTTTACGATTAAAAACATGCAAAAACGGATTGACAAATCGAAAGCGAGGCGTTATAATAGCTCCATCGACGGAACGCAGAACCGTCGCGCTCGCAGGCGTTTACGCAGAAGCGCCCTGCGAATGGTGTTTCTCTTTCTTTCTCCTCTTCATCAAAAAAGCGGCCGAACAAGTCGGTCGCTTTTTTGATTACATTTGCGTTCTGCCTTCCATCGCCTTGGCCAACGTCACTTCGTCGGTATACTCGAGGTCGCCGCCGACAGGCAGGCCGTGCGCGATGCGCGTGACCAGAATCCCCAGCGGCTTGAGCAGGCGGGCAATGTAGCTCGCCGTCGCTTCGCCTTCGATATCCGGGTTGGTCGCCAGAATGACCTCGTGGATATCCTCCTTGCCGACGCGGGCCAGCAGCTCGCGGATGCGGATATCCTCCGGCCCGACGCCTTCCATCGGGGAGATGGTGCCGTGCAGCACATGATAGCAGCCCTTGAAATCGCGCATGCGCTCCATGGCCGCCACGTCGCGCGGGTCGCGCACCACGCAGATCACGCCGTTGTGGCGGCGCTCATCCGCGCAGATCGGGCAGGGATCCTCCACCGTGTAGTTGCCGCAGATCGAGCAGTATTTCACCGCTTTGCGGCCCTGCCA
Source organism: uncultured Clostridia bacterium (assembly GCA_934630975.1). Classification (GTDB taxonomy): domain Bacteria; phylum Bacillota; class Clostridia; order Christensenellales; family Aristaeellaceae; genus Ventricola. Next base: position 5,943 of record CAKTXH010000110.1, read on the forward strand.
GATGGCGCTGGCCAGCTCGTGCACCTGATCTTCCGGGAGGGAGACGATGTGGTACGCCAGCCGCTGCGCGGTCTTTGCGCCGATGCCGGGCAGGCGGGAGAGCTGCTGCGCCATCCTTGCGATGGGTTCAATCTGCCCGGCCATGATTAAAACATCCCGCCCATACCGGCGCCGCCGATTTTGGCCATCTCGCTCTCGCGGGTTTCTTCACCCTTCTTGAGCGCGTCGTTGACAGCCGCGACGATCATATCCTGAAGCATTTCGACTTCTTCCGGGTCAACCGCGTCCTTGTCGATGGTCAGGGACAGGAGCTGGCGCTTGCCGCTGACCTTGCAGGAAACCGCGCCGCCGCCGGCCGTGCCTTCATATTCGCGGGCGTCCAGATCTTCCTGCGCCTTCATCATCTGCTGCTGCATCTTCTGCGCCTGGCGCATGAGCTGCTGCATATTGCCGCCCGGGATGCCGGGGAAACCGCCTCTTGCCATAATAAAAAATCCTCCTTGAGCATAAAATCATGCGACTTTCATTATACACCATACGGGCGGAAATGAAAAGCGGAAAATGTGTCTTTCCATAGAATGAAAAAACGGCTCTGCGAGTTGACGCAGAGCCGAAAAGATGCTAAAATATAGGCAAGTAGGGGGCACCTACAGGGTGGAAAACCACCGCGAACAGTTTCCTTAGGTTAAGAACCTAAAAAACCGCCAAGCAGCTGCTATCTGCGAGGCGGATTTTTTATCGTCTGTTTTGAAGGCCGAGCGTGTAAACGCTGACCAGCAACCCGGCGATTGCGAGAAGGATATTGAGAAGATCAATATTCGACATACGCATCACCTCCGCTTTTGTATTCTGCTGCGGAGGCTCCACCCCGTAGACCTACTTGCCTACGAAGCGATTATAACATGTGAGCTTGGATGAAGCAAGTTCATTCAAGAAAAAACGGCTCTGCGAGTTGACGCAAAGCCGAAAAGATGCTAAAATATAGGCAAGTAGGGGAGCCCTACAGGGTGGAAAACCACCGCAAACAGTTCTGTTAGGCTGCTAAGAGCCTAGAAAACCGCCAAGCAGGGGCAAGCTGCGAGGCGGATTTTTTTATCGTCTGTTTTGAAGGCCGAGCGTGTAAACGCTGACCAGCAACCCGGCGATTGCGAGAAGGATATTGAGA
>CAKTXH010000111.1 GCA_934630975.1 uncultured Clostridia bacterium
CCACGCTGCCCGTCATCACGGCGGCCGCAGCCAGCAGGCTGAGCATCTTGGTCTTGTTCATGGTTCTTCCTCCTTGATCTTGTGGGCGGAAAAGCAGTTCGCAGCGCTTTTTCCTACCCGTATGCAGGTTATTATATCCATATCCGCTCACAAAGTCAACGGAAATCCTGCGTTTTTTATGACCAAATCGCGCCATTTTTGTCAAGATCGTTCGTTTTTTCTAACGAACAGCTCACTTTATTCAATCTGTTTTCCATCAAAAAAGGCCCTCCGCATCCAAGCGAAGAGCCGCTGTTTTTTGTGCAGTTTTACGTGAATCAGACCACGCCCTGCGCTTCCATCGCATTGGCCACCTTGAGGAAGCCCGCGATATTCGCGCCCGCGACGTAGTTGCCCGGCATGCCGTACTCCTTGGCGGCGCTGTCAATGTTGTTGAAGATATTGACCATGATATCCTTGAGCTTCGCGTCCACTTCGTCGAACGACCAGCTCAGGCGCATGGAGTTCTGGCTCATTTCCAACGCGCTGGTGGCCACGCCGCCCGCGTTGGCCGCCTTGCCCGGCGCGAAGAGCACGCCGTGCTCGCGCAGGTAATCGGTCGCCTCCAGCGTGGTGGGCATGTTCGCGCCCTCGGCCACGGCGATGCAGCCGTTCTCAACCAGCGCCTTCGCGTCTTCCAGGCGCAGCTCGTTCTGCGTCGCGCACGGCAGCGCCACGTCGCACTTGACGGTGAACACGCCGCGCCCCTCGTGATACACCGCGCTCTTGCGGGCGGCGGCGTACTCGGTCAGGCGCGCGCGGCGCACTTCCTTCACGTCCTTGAGCAGCGCCACGTCGATGCCTTCCGGGTCGTAAATCCAGCCCGTGGAATCGGACACGGTGACGACCTTCGCGCCGAGCTGCTCGGCCTTCTGCACCGCGTAGATGGCGACGTTGCCCGCGCCGGAAACCGCGACCGTCTTGCCCGCGATATCGTGGCCGTTGGCCGCCAGCATCGCCTGCGTCAGGTAGAGCAGGCCGTAGCCCGTGGCCTCCGTGCGCGCCAGAGAGCCGCCGTAGGAGAGCCCCTTGCCGGTCAGCACGCCCTCGTAACGGTTCGTCAGGCGCTTATACTGGCCGTAGAGATAGCCGATTTCGCGCGCGCCCGTGCCGATGTCGCCCGCCGGCACATCCACATCCGCGCCGACGTACTTATACAGCTCGGTCATGAAGCTCTGGCAGAACGCCATCACCTCGCGGTCGCTCTTGCCCTTCGGGTCGAAATCGCTGCCGCCCTTGCCGCCGCCGATGGGCAAGCCGGTCAGGGAGTTTTTGAAGATCTGCTCAAAGCCGAGGAATTTGATGATGCCCAGATTCACGCTCGGATGCAGGCGCAGGCCGCCCTTGTACGGGCCGATGGCGCTGGAGAACTGCACGCGGAACGCGTTGTTCACCTGCACCTGCCCCTTGTCGTCCACCCACGGCACGCGGAAGAGAATCTGCCGCTCCGGCATGGTCAGCCGTTCGAGAAGCGCTTCCTTGCGATACTTCTCCTCGTTGCGTTCAATCACCGCGCGCAGGGAATCGAGCACCTCGCGGACAGCCTGATGGAATTCCGGCTGGCTGGGATTTTCGCGCACCACGCGCTCATAGACCTCATCAACGTAAGACATGGAATGATGTCCCCCTTAACTTGAATATGTCTGAATGTCAGGAAATGCAATTTCAGCTTCTTCATTATACGCATGCCGCGGCGTTTTCGCAAGTGTTTTTGACAAATTTTTCGTTTTTCTTTCGTTTTGGTCTTGAATTTCGATGTTTTTTGCACCTAGCGACATTTTGCGAGTCGAATATAGCGTATCACCCTTCCACCATCTGCGGATGGTCCCCCTCCCCTTGAAAGGGGAGGTTCCGGGGTTATGAGACGTTTCTTGGCAAATCAATGCAGTCTTGCTGTTTTTGCATTTTGACATTTATTCGCAAATCAACTTAAACAGCCTAAAACCTCCCCTTTTAAGGGGAGGGGGACCGCGTGAGCGGTGGAAGGGTCCTCACGCCAAGCAAAAAGCGCCGCCGAAACCGGCGACGCTTTGAATTATACCAATATATTACAGCATCTTTCTGAGCATCTCGTTGATCTTCTTCGGGTCGGCCTTGCCGCGAAGCGCCTTCATCGCCTGCCCGACGAGGAAGCCGAACACCTTTTCGTTGCCCGCGCGGTACGCGGCAACGTCCTTTTCGCACCTTCTCAACACGTCGGAAAGAATCTGCTCGTAGGCCGAATCGTCGCTGACCATTTCAAGGCCGTGCTGCCTGATGTAGCCTTCAATATCCTCCCCGCCGTCGAACGCGTAGGCGAAGACCTCGCGCGCGCTCTGGCGGCTGATGCGTCCATCCGCCACCACGCGGATAATGCCGCCCAGTGCCTCTCCGGAGAGCATCAGGTTTTCGGGCAGGACAGCCTTTTCCTTCATCATCGCCATCGTCTCGCCCATGATCCAGTTGGAGGCTTCCTTCGGCTTGCCGCAGACCGCGACCGCCCGCTCGAACAGGTCGGCCATCGGCTTTTCCTCCGTCAAAATCCGCGCGTCGTACTCCGGCAGACCGAACTCCTGCTGATAGCGGACGACCTTCGCTTCCGCCAGCTCCGGCTGACGGGCGCGCACCGCGTCGATGAATTCCTGCGAAATCTCGATCGGCGGCAGATCCGGCTCGGGGAAGTAGCGGTAATCCTGCGCGTTCTCCTTGGAGCGCATCGCGAACGACGCGTCCTTGTTGTCGTCCCAGCGGCGGGTCTGCTGCTTCACCTGCCCGCCGTCCTCGATCAGCTCCACCTGACGGCGGTACTCGCCCGCAATCGCGCGCGCAATCGCCTTGAAACTGTTGATGTTCTTCATCTCGGTGCGCGTGCCGAATTCCTTCTGTCCGACCGGGCGGACGGAGAGGTTCACGTCCGCGCGCAGGGAACCCTCCTGCATCTTGCAATCCGAAACGCCGAGGTATTGCAGCGTCTGGCGCAGCTTGGTCAGGTAAGCGATCACCTCGTCCGCCGAACGCATGTCCGGTTCGGAGACGATTTCCAGCAGCGGCACGCCGCAGCGGTTGTAATCCACCATCGTTTCATCCAGCCACGGGTCGTGCACCAGCTTGCCCGCGTCTTCTTCCATGTGGATTTCGTGGATGCCAATGGATTTTGCGCCCGCCGCCGTTACGATATCGACATGGCCGTTTCGGCAGATCGGCAGATACAGTTGGCTGATCTGATACGCCTTGGGCAGGTCGGGGTAAAAATAGTTTTTGCGGTCGAACTTGTTGTAGCGCGTGATTTCGCAGTTCGTCGCCAGGCCCGCCGCAACGGCGAATTCGACGACCTTTTTGTTCGCTACCGGGAGCGTGCCGGGCATGCCCGTGCAGACCGGGCAGGTATGCGTGTTGGGCGCGCCGCCGAATTTCGTGGTGCAGCCGCAGAAAATCTTCGTCTTCGTCGCCAGCTCGACGTGCACCTCGAGGCCGATGACCATTTCATACGTTGCCATGACTCAATCCTCCTTCGGGCGGCTGCGATGGAACGCCGTCCGCGCCTGATAGGCGCAGGCCGCGTCAAAGAGCTGCTGCTCGTGAAACGCGGGCGCAATCATCTGCGCGCCGACCGGCAGACCCGCCTTGTCCGCGCCGCAGGGCACGACCATGCCCGGCAGGCCCGCCATGTTGACGGAAACGGTGTAGATATCGCCCAGATACATTTGAATCGGGTCGTCCGTGTGCGCGCCCAGCGGGTACGCCGTCGTCGGCGCGGCCGGGGTCAGCAGGATATCCGCCTTTTCAAAGCACGCGTCAAAGCCCCGCTTGATGAGCGCCTTCACGCGCAGCGCCTTATTATAGTAAGCGTCGTAATAGCCGGAGGACAGCGCGAACGCGCCGAGCATGATGCGCCGCTTGACTTCTGCGCCGAAGCCTTCGCTTCTGGCAGTCAGATACAGGTCGTGCAGATCCTCGAAGTGATCCGGGCGGAAGCCGTATTTCACGCCGTCGTAACGGGAGAGGTTGCTGCTCGCTTCCGCGCAGGCCAGAATGTAGTACGCCGGAATGGAATACTTGAGAATCGGCATGTCCACGTCCACGAGCGTCGCGCCGAGGCTTTCCATCTCGTGCGCCGCATCCATCACGCGCGCGCGCACATCCGCATCGAGACCATCCCCAAAATACGCCTGCGGGATGCCCACGCGCAGGCCGTCGAGCCGCGCCTTTTCCGGCAGAGTCGGAACGGGCGCGGCAACGCTCGTCGCATCCATCTCATCTCTGCCCATCAGCGCGGCGGTGACGGCGGCGGCGTCCCGCGCGTCAATCGTCAGCGGGCCGATCTGATCCAGCGACGACGCGTAGGCCAGCAGGCCGTAGCGGGAAACCGCGCCGTATGTCGGCTTGATGCCCGTCACGCCGCAGAAGGACGCGGGCTGGCGGATGGATCCGCCAGTGTCGCTGCCCAGCGCATAGAAGACCTCGCGCGCCGCGACCGCCGCCGCCGAGCCGCCGGAAGAACCGCCCGGCACGCGGGTCAAATCCCACGGGTTGCGGGTTACGCCGAAATAGGAAGATTCCGTGGACGAACCCATCGCGAATTCGTCCATGTTCGTCTTGCCCAGGCAGACCGCGCCGATGGCGTCCAGCTTCTGCACGACCGTCGCGTCAAACACCGGCACGTAGTTTTCCAGCATTTTGGACGAGCAGGTCGTGCGCACGCCCTTGGTGGAAATCAAATCCTTGATCGCCATCGGTACGCCCGCCAGCGGGTGCGTCAGCTCGCCGGAACGGATGCGCTTTTCCACATCTTCCGCGCGGGCCATCGCCGCTTCCGGCGTGACGGTCACAAACGCGTGCACCGTCGGCTCTTTTTCTTCGATGCGCGTCAGGCAGGCGCGCGCCGCATCGACCGCGCTGACCTCACCGCTCTGTATCTTCGCGCCCAGCTCAAGGGCGGTCAAATCAAAAAGCTCCATGTTTCGCCCTCCTTATTCCACCGTCTTCGGCACGAGGAAGCAGCCCTCTTTCTGTTTGGGCGCATTTTGCAGAACCAGCTCGCGCGCCATGCTGGGCTTCACCTCGTCCTCGCGGAATACGTTGACCACCGGGAACGCGTGGCTCATCGGCTCCACGCCGTCGGTATCCAGCTCGGAAAGCTGATCCACATACCCGATCATCCGGGCAAGATCCGCCGCGGCCTGCGCGCGCTGGTCGTCGTCCAGCTTCAGGTGCGCCAGCTCGGCAACATACGAAACGAGTTTGTCGTTAATCTCCATACTTTTCTCCCCCTTACGGCTCGATTCTCTGCTGGTCGCGCGGGAACAGGCACGTCTCGCGCACGTTGTTTTCGCCCAGCAGACGCGCCGTCAGCCGCTCAAGCCCCAGACCCAGGCCGCCGTGCGGGCACGTGCCGTATTTGTGAATCATCAGGTAGCCCGCGAAATCTTCCGGGTTCATGCCCTTCTTGACGAGCTTCGCCACCTGCGTGTCGTAATCGTGGATGCGCTGGCCGCCCGTCGTCACCTCCAGCCCGCGGAAGAGCAGGTCGAAGGAGAGCGTGTAGCGCGGATCTTCGGGATCATCCGCCGCGTAGAACGGGCGCTTCTTGCTCGGATAATGCGTGACGAACACGAACTCGCTGCCGTATTCCTCCGCAAACAGGCGGCTGATGAGCTGCTCCTCCTCCGGCTCGAGGTCGAACGGATCGCGGATCGCGCGGCCGTATTTCTCGCTGACCATGCGCTTCGCATCGTCAAACCGAACCGCGGGGATGCTCGTCACATCCGGCAGGGACACATGCAGCGCGGCCAGCTGCGGCGCGTAATCCGCCTTCAGCACCGCCATGATGTTTTGCAGCACCTTCGTTTCCATCTGCATGACGTCCTCAAACCCGTCGATAAAGCCCATTTCGAAATCCATCGACGTGTATTCGTTCAGATGGCGCTGCGTGTTGTGCTTCTCCGCGCGGAACACCGGGCCGATTTCAAACACGCGCTCGTAAACCGGCACCATCGCCTGCTTGTAAAACTGCGGGCTCTGCGCCAGATACGCGCGGCGGCCGAAGTATTCCATGCGGAACAGGTTCGCGCCGCCCTCCGCGTTCTGCGCGACGATCTTCGGGGAATGGATTTCCGTGAAGCCCTCTTTTTGCAGCGCCTCGCGGAAGCCGCGGACAATGCCCTCCTGAATCTTGAACACCGCGCGCTTGCGGAGGTTGCGCAGCGTCACAAACCGCAGCGCCAAATCCGTATCCAGCGACAGGTTCATCTTGTTTTTGCCGATCGGAACGGGCATGGCCTCCGCCGCGCGGGAGAGCACCTTGACGCTCCCGGCGTGCAGCTCCACGCCGCCCGGCGCGCGCTCGTCGCGCACCGCCTCGCCCTCGATCACCACTGCGTCGCCGTCGCGAACGTCCTCGTCCGCGCCAAGCACGCATTGCAGCACGCCCTGCGGCATCCGCAGCAGCGCGAAGCGCACGTCGCCCAAGTCGCGCAGCGTGTGCACGAGGCCGTGCACCGTCGCCTGCGCGCCCGTTTCCATCGCCAGCACCTCCGTAAGCGTGCTGTGCCTTCCTTCGGTTTTACCCGTCATCGTCTGCATCATGGTCAGCCTTCCTTTCGCCCTATGCGGGCCTTTTCGTGGCTGTTCGGTTCGCGTTTTCCAAAAGAAAAACCGTCCCGAACAGATTCGTTCTGCTCGGGACGGGATCATACGTAAACGTACCCCGCGGTACCACCCAAGTTGCTGCCTGCGGCCATCACCCGGCAACCCCTCTCATCCTTAACGCGGATCAATCGGATGCGCCTGGGCGAACGCGTTGGCGCACCGGCTCGGGAGTGTTCTTTCCGCCCGCGGGGTTTCTGCGCA
>CAKTXH010000112.1 GCA_934630975.1 uncultured Clostridia bacterium
CTTGACTGGATTCTCTGGTAGCGGCAATGTGATTCGAACACATGACACTTCGGGTATGAACCGAATGCTCTGGCCAGCTGAGCTATGCCGCCATATGGTTGCGGGAGTAGGATTTGAACCTACGACCTTCGGGTTATGAGCCCGACGAGCTGCCAGACTGCTCCATCCCGCGATGTGAAGCGCCGTCGTTCTGACGACGAAGATTATTATACACAATCTTACGGCTTCTGTCAATCCCTTTTTTGAAATTTTTTCTTCAAATACCCGTCCATGTTGCCGTGGGCGGAAAGGCGGATCGTCCTGATGCCGAATTCGCGCATGGCGGCTTCCAGAATCGCCACGCCGCTGGGAATGATATCCGCGCGGTGGGCCATCAGTCCGGGCACCTGCCGCCGTTCGGCCATGTTCATGCCCGCAAGCCGCCTGCCCCAGCCCGCAACCGCTTCAAAATCCATCGTCATGCCTTCGCAGGTCTGCGCGTCAAAGAGCGGAATAGCGCGCTGCATCGCGCCCAGCGTGGTCATCGTCCCGCCGACGCCGACCCATTCCGGCTTCATCCCCAGCGTCAGCAGCCCATGCGCGTCGCGCTGAATCATCCGCCTGCACTGTTCCACCGTCGCCGCGTAATCGTCGGGCTTTTCAATCGGCCTTTGCGCGTTCATGCGCACCGCGCCCATCTGCAAGCTGACCGCGCCGCGAATCTGCTCGCCGTCGCCCAGCGTGAATTCCGTCGAGCCGCCGCCGATGTCGATCATGCCGCATACGCCGCCCTCGCTCGCGCCGAGGTAGGAAAGCACGGCCTCCTCCTCGCCGGAGACGATTTCCACCCGCGCCCCGCAGGCCGCCTCGCATCGGTCGGTGAATTCCCGCCCGTTCGCCGCGTCGCGCACGGCGCTGGTGGCAAAAACAAAAATCTCCTGCGCGCCGTCGTCGCGGGCGCACTGCGCCAGCTCCTTCACGGCGTTCACAGAAGATTGCATGCTCTCTTCGGTCAGCCTTCCGCCAACCAGCCCGGCAAACAGGCGCGTTCCGCGGCGTTCGCGGCGCACGGCGCAAAGCTGCCCGTCCTTCCAGCCTGCAACCAGCAGGCGAATCGCGTTTGACCCGATTCCAATGCAGCCAAGGCGCATGGCGTTCCCCTCCGCTTAATCCTGTCCGTACACATCAAAATCAAGCTGCTGCTCGATCTCGTCCAGATTGCCCACCTGATAGATGATTTCGCCGTACCAGCAATAGCCGTAGTCCCTGCGCGCCGTGCGCTCGATGAAGTCGGAGGAATCAATCTCCGTCAGCTCGGTCTTGAGCTGATTGTTCTCGCTCTGCGCGTCGTGATAAGCCTTTGCCGCCGCAACCAGCTGCTCCTGCTGCCGTTCCAGACTGACGGCCTTCGCCGGGAAGCGCATCAGCATCGCCAGCGTCCCCGCGCCCATCAACACCGCCAAAATCCGAAATGGCCTGATTCTCTTCCTCTTTGCGGCCACGTCGCCCATCCCCCGCATCTTTTGACAAATTTGTACAGTCATAATTCGACCCGTTTCCAATTTTTCCTGCAACAAATTCATCATCTCCGCGATGTTATTTAACTTTTTTGACACAATCGCGCGCGCCCGCACGCCGCAGCGCCCTTCGAGCCGCGAAAAAGCGGAAAAACCGGCCCAGCGTCGCGGCATACGCCGCCATGCCGAGCGCCACGCCCGCAAACGCATAGAGCCGGAACGGGTTCATCCGCAGGCTGAGCGCCGCCAGCGTCATGCCCGACGCGCTCAGCACGCCGAAAAGCAGATCCGCCGCGCCCGTGCCCAGCCAGCCCCGCCGCACCAGCCCGAGAATATCATAGCAAAGCCCCAATGCCGCGCCCAACGCCGCCATGCACCCCAGCGCCTGCGCCTGTTGGGCGGCGGTCAACTCTTTTTGCGGCCAAAAAGCCCGCGCCGCTCCTTCTTTTTGGCCGCTTCGCTGTATTCAATGCCCACGATTTCCCCGGTCACGTCGAGCTGGCCGTCATCCAGATTGAGCTGCTCGATATGCAGGTTTTCACCGAGCAGCGCCACCTCGCCCTCCCCGGTTTCCAGCACGACCTCCCGGTCGTTAAAACAGCTAACCGCCGTTACGCCCGTCAGCTTGGCGCGCGAACGTCCGTCGAGCGTCAGGGTGTGCCGCGGAATCTGCACGGTGCTCTTTTCCATATCATCGCCTCCGCTTTCAGGTTATGCGCGGCAGCCTTCCAGATATGTCCGCGCCATTTGGCGGATGGCCTCCGCCTCCCGCCCTTCCCGCGCTGCGCGCCGCTGCTCGAGCAGCAGGTCGAGCGCCTGATCCGCGTCCAGCCGGCAGGCCGCGCCGCAGAGCCGACGCGCCGCGCTTCCGTCCAAAAGCTGCGTCGGCGTTTCGCCGTCCTCTTTTCCTTCCGACAGCGCGCTTTCGCCGCCGTGCCGTACCGCCAGCCGCCGCGCCGCGTTTCGGTTCACGCTGATGCTCCGCGCATCTGTTCCAATATGGTATAAACCGCCCTCGCCCTGCCGAAACGCCTGCGCGCCCAGCGTCAGCGCACAGCAGACGATATCCAGCGGGTGCACGAACACCCCGCGCGCCGCCGGATGGCGCACCTCGATCGTCCGCCCGTCCAGCAGCGCGTCGCACCACGCCGCGCAGTCCCCGCCCAGGATCGGCGCATGGCGCACCAGCACCGTCCGCACCGCGTCGCCGAACAGGCCGCGCGCCGCGCCCAGCAGCGCCGTTTGCAGGATGGAAGCTTCCAGCCCCTCGCGCGTCCGCCCGCCGATTTCCGCCGTTTCGTTCGCCCGGCCTTCGCCCTGTCTGTAAACCGCCGCGTCCGAGAGCGCCAGCAGCAGCGGCACGCCCGCCTCGCGGATTTCCTCCGTCAGCGTCAGCGTCGCCGCCAGCCGTTCCGGCAGGCCGCGCCCCGTCACCTCGCCCGGCAGAATCACCGCGCCCACCCGTCCCGCCGTCAGCGCGCGGCAGAGCGTCTGCGCATCCGCCCGGTCGCTGACACACGCCGGTCTTGCGCCGATTTCATCCAAAACCGCAATCAGAAACGCGCACAGGCCGCCCCGATCCCCCACGATCAGCACCCGCTTGCCGCGCCATCCCTCCAGCATCGCCTCCAGCACTGCGCCTCGCCTCCCGTCCCGGCCATCCTATGGCGGGTTTGCCGCAAATAGTCCGCCCTGACCGTCCGCCGCGTCCCCTTTTCTCCCTGCCCAAAGTATGGTATAATGACCGTAAATTGATTCTCGGAGGCGCACGATGCACAGCTTTTTGAAAAAAACCCTCTCTTTATCCCTCGCCCTCTCGCTGCTGGCGGGCACAGCCGGCGCGGCGACGCTCACCGGGCTGGAAACCGAAACCGTCGAGCGCAGTTGGGAAAACAGCCTGTTCTTCCCGCGCATGGAGGCGCTGACCGGCGTTTCGATGGAGGCACACGCCGTTTCGGATGAAACCCAGTATGCGGATCTCATCGCCGCGATGGCGCAGGGCAGCATCCCGGCGGATGTGCTCTTCAAGGCGAACCTCTCCCGCGCGCAGGAGGAGGCTTTGCTGGACAGCGGCGCGCTGATCGACCTTGCGCCGCTGATGGAGGCCAACATGCCCAACCTCTCCGCGCTGCTGGCCGAGCACCCCGATTGGAAAGCCGCCATCACGTTGGACGACGGCCGCATCGCCTCCTTGACCCTGCTCAATACGACGGAGCGGCAGGTCTGCGTATGGATCAACGCGAAGTGGCTTGCCGCGCTGAACCTGTCCGTGCCGACCTCGGTGGACGAGCTGACCGACGTGCTGCTGGCGTTCAAGACGGGCGACCCCAACGGCAACCTCAAGCAGGACGAAGTGGCGGCGGATCTGGTCGGCGTGTACGAAATGCGCTGGCTTCTGCCCTATTTCGGCATTGTCGCGGACGACAGCAACCTCGCGCGTCTGGCCGACGGTTCGCTGGCCTTTGCGCCGGAACTGCCCACCTATCGCGATTTCATCGCCACTCTGCGCAATTGGGTGGAGCAGGGCATTTTGACAAAGGACGCGTTCACCGCGATGCACAGCACGGCGGCGCTCTCCTCCACCTCTTCGGATGAAGATACCGCCGTCACCAGCGGCCTGCTCGTCACGATGACGCCGTATACGACCGTCCCCTCCGACGCCGTGACGGATTACGACGCGCTGCTCATGCCGGACGTCTCCGGCTCGACCCGCTGGCGCGACCTGCTGGGCGAAGTGTGGACGGGCTGTTTTGCGGTCACGTCCTCCTGCGCCGATCCCGCCGCCGCGCTGCGCTGGGCAGACGCGCTGTATGGCGAGGAGGGCGCGCTGCTGGCCTACGCGGGCGTTGAGGGCGAGGATTACGCGTGGAACGCGGACGGCACGTGGTCGTTCAAGGTCACCAGCAGCCGGACGATCAACGACATTCGCGCGAATGTGCTGATGTATACCGGCGCGGCCATGCCGGGGCTTTATCCCAGCGATTTTATCGCCAAGGTCGCCAGCCCCGCCGATCAGCATGTTTTCACGCAGAACGAGCGCGTCCACGCCGTCAGCGAGCAGGTTGTGCCCGCGCATGCGCTGAGCGACGCCGACCAACAGCGCGCCAACGAGCTGACCGCCGTGCTCGGCGGTTTGGTGGACAAAGGCATCGCGCGCTTTGCCACCGGCGAAATCGAGCTGAACGACGAGACCTACGCCGCGTGGCTCGCCGAGCTGAAAGCCGCCGGCAGCGACGAGCTGGTTGCCTTATATGGGGCGCTGCCCCATACCCCGGCAGGAACCTAAGGTTCCTGCACTTCCTGCCTCGCTTCGCGCCTGTATCAAGCCAGTTATACAAATAGAGCCTGTCAATCATGACAGGCTCTATTTCATATAATGGGAAATCCAAGAACCTCAGGTTCTTGGCAGGGTTTGGGACAGCGCCCCAACGTCCCCAGTGTCAGCATCCCCCGCACGGATGCACAATGCCGTCGCGGGTGTGGCTGTTCTGGCTCGGGTCTTTCATGCACAGGTGCACCGCCGTCGTCGTGAACGCACGCGGCAGAGCGAGGATGTTCGGGTTCGGCCCGACGATCTTCTTCTTCGCGTCCTCCAGCGCTTCTTCGAACGTCGCGCGGGTCTTGAGCCCCATGCCGCGGGCGATGCCCGGCTCGCGCGCGCCGACGATGTAAATCGCGCTCGTGTTCATTTCGGCAATGTGGCCGCAGCTCATCATCGAGAAGCCGTGGAACGGGTGGAACGCGTTGGCGAAGCGGTATTTGCGGATGTATTCCTCGTTCGTCGCGAAATACTCGCCGTAGCGGTTCATGTCCGGCAGGGTCTGCATGTAGTCGTGCTGGAACATGTCGTACAGCTCGCGCAGGTACGGCCAGCGCTCGTCGTGGAAATAGCCGTCGCAGATGCTCGACACAATGAACACGCAGTGGTCGGAGAGGATGCGCTTGTGGCGGATCACCTGTGCGGAGAGCGCCTGCATCATCTGAATCGGGTTGGTGCCCATGCCGTTGCCGTAGTGGAAGTTCGTCGGCATGCCGAACACGACCACATCGTATTTCTTTTCCGCCCAGTGGACGTAGGTGCGCTTGTCGGCAACCTCCCAGGAAATCGGCTGCATCTCCTTGGCATAGCCGGAGAAAATAGCAATCTGTCGGCTCTTGCTGTCCAGCACGGCGTCGCAGCAGAAGAACTTCTTGCCCATCTTTTCTTCCATGAACATGCCCTGCTGATCAAACTTGTTGCGCATCTCGCTGTGCGTGGAGACGGGCACGAAGTCCTGACGGTGCATGACCTGCGGCACATGGTGCGCCGCGATGGAGCGCCAATGGGAAATGCCGGTGGCGCAATGCTTATAGCCGCCGGAGTAGCCGCCGTAGGGGTTGCCCTGCGTATGGCCGATGAGAATCGCCACGTCCGCGTCATAGACGTACTTGTTCATGATCACGTGGTCGCCGTGGTCGGTGTAACCGAGATCGACAAGGTGCTCGTAATCCTCGCTGTCGTGGCTGGTGATCTGGCCGGAATAATAGAACTCGCCAAACAGCTCGTCGCCCAGAATGGTCTTCATTTCCGGCACGCTGGTGCGCGGGTGCAGGCCGTTGGAGAACAGCAGCAGGATATCCTTCTTTTCCACGCCCGCCGCGTACAGTTCGTCGATGCACGCGCGGATGGAAACCTTGCGGTGGCTGGTCGGCTGATTGCCGCCCTTGACGATATCCGGGATGACGATGACGACGGTGCTGCCCTTATGCGCCAGTTCGGAAAGCGGCTGCATGCCGATCGGGTTACGGATGCTCTTGAGCGTTTCGGCGTAGAGCGTATCCCAGTCCTGCGGCAGGCACTCGGGGTCGGGCACGGTTTCGCCCGGCACAAAGATATCGGTGTTCTCCGGCAGGTTGGCGCTCATGAGGCCCTGCCCGTATTCAAAATCAAGCTTCATCTTTCTTCTCCTTTACGTCGCTGGAAACGTTGGGGCTTTGCCCCAAACCCCACAAGGGAACTGAGTTCCCTTGACCTTCCACATATTGCCTTGCGGTATGCCGCAAGGCAAAGGATGGGGTTTGGGGTCTAAGACCCCAAGCGGGTCTGGGCGGCAGCCCAGCGCAGCCCCAAACGTTCCCCTCACTTGCCCAGATATTTCTTGATGATGTCGAGGTACTCGCCCGGGTAGAAGCCGATCTCGCCGCTGAAACGCGTCAGCGCAATCAGGCCGCCGTCAATCTCGTCAATCGAGGCCAGCATCGCCGCGTTGTCCTGCTTGAGGCCGCCGCCGTAAACCACGTCCAGCCCGCCCGTGCGCGCCTTCACAAAGCGCGCGATCTTGGTGATGTAGGGCTTGTCCGCCGGGGT
>CAKTXH010000113.1 GCA_934630975.1 uncultured Clostridia bacterium
TCCTCGCCGCCCGCGCCGCCGCGGATTTCCATCACGACGTTCTTTTCCGCGTTCGGGTCTTTGGGCAGAAGCAGCAGTTGAATTTCGCGCTCGGTTTCGGCCAGCCGCGCTTCCAGTTCTGCCAGCTCGTCCTTCGCCATCTCGGCCATATCGGGATCATCCAGCAGCGCGCGCGCCTGCTTCTGCGCGTCCTCCCATTCGGCGTATCGGCGGACGGCCTGATCCAGCGGCTCGAGCTGGCTGTGCTCGCGCATCAGCGCCCGCCATTTTTCCTGATCCTGCACCACCGCCGGGTCGGAGAGCAGCATGCCCAGCTCCTCCATGCGCGGGTGCACCCAATCGAGTTTTTTCAGCATAGTTCCCTTCTTGGGGACGCCGCCCCAAACCCTGTCAAGAACCTATGGTTCTTAGATTTCCTGCTTCATCATGATCCGATTACCGATTGCGTGCCGGCTTTAATTGCGCGCCGACGACGCGCCAATTCTGCCCGTAGTCGCGCAGCGCGAACGGCTCGCCGATCTCTGTTTGAACCAGCGCGCTCACCGCGTCCTTTTGCAGCCAGCCGATTTCAAAGAGCAGCCAGCCGCCCTCGTTCAGATAGCCCGGCGCTTCCCGGCTGATGCGCCGGTAAAAATCCAGCCCATCCGCGCCGCCAAACAAGGCCAGTTCCGGCTCGAGCTTCACTTCCGGCATCAGCCCCCGCATTTCATCATCCGATATATACGGCGGGTTCGATACAATCATATCATATTTTCGGCCGTTCAGCGCAGAAAAGCAGTCGCTTTTTATGAATTCTACGTTCGCGCCGTTGCTTTCGGCGTTTTTTCGCGCGATTTCAAGCGCCTTGTCGCTCACATCAACCGCCGTCACCCGCGCGCTTTTGCCCAGCTTGGCAAGGCTTATGGCAATCGCGCCGCTTCCCGTGCCGATATCCAGCACACACGCGCCCGGCCGCATCAGTTCGAGCGCCTTTTCGACGAGAATCTCTGTGTCCGCGCGCGGAATCAGCACGCCCGGCTCGACGTGAAACGTCAGCCCCATAAATTCCGTTTCGCCGAGGATGTATTGCAGCGGCTCGCGCGCCGCCCGCCGGTCGCACAATTGGCCAAACGCCGCCCGCTGCTCCTCCGTCAGTTCACGATGTCCATTTATACGCATAGCCAGCGTATCTTCTTTCAATACGCTGGCCAGCAAATAGGAGGCGTCCACATCTGCGTCGGGCACGCTCGCCTGTGTCAGGCGGGCTGTCGCCGCGCGCAGCGCTTCGCGGATCGTCACGCAGAAGCACCGTCCTTCTTCTCTTCTTCCGTCTCGTTGTCGGGCGCTTCCTCGTCCGCCGGGGCTTCATCCGCCGTCTTGTTCTCAGCTTCCGGCTTCTTCGCCTTCGCGCCGTAGACGTACACGTTCGGATCGAGGTTCTCGCGGTAGTGCGCCGGGCCGGCCTTCGCCGCCTTCATCGAAGCAATCGCGACTTCGAGCATGGAATCGTCCGGCTCGCGGGTGGTCAGGTATTGGAGCATCATCCCCGGCCAGCGGAGGATGCGTACAATCAGACTGTCGCCCGCATGCGCCAATCCCTTGAGCACCTCGTAGGAAACGCCGGTAACGATCGGCAGCGTCAGCAGGCTGCGCAGGATGCGCCCCAGGAACGTCAGCTTTTCAATGCCGAACAGCGCGAAGAGCACCTGATCCGCCACCGCGCCGATGAGAATCGAGATGAACATGACGAGGAACAGGAACGCCGTGCCGCAGCGCGGATGCAGGCGGGAGAACTGGCGCGCGTTTTCCGGCGTGAGTTCCAGCCCGGCCTCATTGCAGTACACAGTCTTATGTTCCGCGCCGTGGTACATGAACACGCGCTTGATATCCGGCACGAAGGAAATCGCGATCATATAGCCAATGAGAATCGCGATGCGCGTCAGGCCCGCGGAAAGGTTGATGATCAGGCGGCTGTCCGTCCCCATGCCGACAAGCGTTGCCATGCCGGAGGGCAGCGCGACGAACAGGAACAGGCTGAGCACGACGGCAAGCGCCATCGCGACTGCCATCACAACCTTATCAATGCTCGCGCCGAGCTTTTCGGCGAGCCACTTTTCGAACTTGCTGGGTTCTTCCTCCATCACGCCGAGCATCTGCGTACTCTTATCGAGGGTTTCCATGCCCATTTTGAGCATCATCACCATATTGACGCAGCCGCGGATGAACGGCAGGCCCATCCACTTATGCTTCTTGGCCAGCGGCTCGTTGTGCTTACACGTCACCATGATTTTGCCGTTCGGGCGGCGCACCGCAATCGCGATGGATTCATCCGACGGGCTTTGCATCATCACGCCTTCCATCACGGCCTGCCCGCCGATATCCTTATACTGATGCTTCTGGTTGCTCATTGTGTAAGTTCCTTTCTTGGGGCTCTGCCCCAAACCCCGCCAAGAACCTGAGGTTCTTGGATTTCCCACTTTCGTTGATCACTTCGTGATCAACGGCTAAAATAAATCGGAAGGTGCAGGGAACTCAGTTCCCTGCTGGGACTTGGGGCAACGCCCCAACGTCTCCCTTATTCGTCGTCCAGTTCGTCGCTCTGCTGCTTCTGGCGCTTCTTGACGTAAGCCATCAGCAGCGATAACAAGGCAAAACATAAGATAAACGCCGCCGCGCCGAAGAGCAGCGCCTTCGCCGCGCTTTCATGCAGCCCGAACGTCACCGCCGTCACGCCCAGCGCGCAGAACAGCGCATACGCCGCGTTGCCGCCGGTGCTTGGCCGCGCGTCCGCGTCCCAAATGCCGCGCCGCGCATACGCGATGATCATGCCGACGCTGACCACGGCGATGACAAACGCTTCACCCGCAATCTGTGCAAAGCCCGCGCCGAAGAGCATCTGCACCACAACCGCCGCGCAGAGCAGGCCATACATACCCCACAGCCCGCGGTGCTCGATGCGGTACATCTCCTGCGTTTCGCGCTCGTCCAGCACGTTTTTGGTTTTGAGATAGAGCTTCATGCGCCGCCCTCCTCATCCCAGAATAGATCGTTGAGCGTCTTGCCCAGCGCCCGGCAGATGGCCACGCACAGCGCCAACGACGGGTTGAACCGCCCCGCCTCGATCATGCCGATGGTCTGCCGCGTCACGCCGACCTTTGCGGCCAATTCCTCCTGCGACAGGTCGCAGCCGACCCGCGCCGCCTTCATCCGAAGGTTTTTCAAGCGTTTCGCCGCCTCCTTCTCCTCAGGATTCCAGATAGCTGCATTATACGCCTGATCCGTCATTTTGTCAACTATATTTGTCGTTTTGGCTTCATCAGATGACATGATTCTTTTTCGGCGCAAAACAAAAGGAGACAGCTTTCGCTGCCTCCGAATGGGTAAGATTAGATGCCGTAACGCTTCTTGAAGCGATCAACACGGCCGCCCGCGTCAACGAGCTTCTGCTTGCCGGTGAAGAACGGGTGGCACTTGGAGCAGATTTCAACGCGCAGCTCCGGCTTGGTGGAACCCGTTACGAAAGTGTTGCCGCAAACGCAGGTCACGGTCGCCTTCTGATACTTCGGATGGATGCCTTCCTTCATGATTTTCACCTCTTTCGCCGCGATACTATCGTATGAAAGACGCATCAAACTGCGCCTTCTCATACGCCTGAGCGGAGACTGCGTATAGTATACCCTTCTTTCTCCCAAATTGCAAGCCATTCTTTCAATCTTTTGAAAAAATCTTCGTTTTTTTCGGTTTTGAGCAGCATGGAGATCAGCTGGCCGGTCGCCTCGCGGGTGTGCCCCTGCCCCAGCATCCGCCGCACCATCGCCACGCCCTCACATTCCCGCGGCGAAAGCAGCAGCTCCTCGTGCCGTGTGCCGGATTTGGCCAGGTCGATGGCCGGGAAGATGCGCGCCTCGGAAAGCGCCCGGTCGAGCTTGATTTCCGCGTTGCCCGTCCCCTTGAATTCCTCAAAGATGATATCGTCCATCCGGCTGCCGGTTTCCACCAACACCGTCGCGATCATCGTCAGGCTGCCGCCCTCTTCGATGTTGCGCGCCGCGCCGAAAAAGCGTTTCGGCCTGTCCAGCGCGCCAGGCGCAAGGCCGCCGCTCATCGCGCGCCCGCCGGGGCTGAGCGCGTTGCAGGCGCGCGCCAGCCGGGTCAGGCTGTCCATCAGCACGACGACGTTCTTCCCCTGCTCCACCAGCCGCTGCGCCCGCTCGTAGACCATATCCGCCACGCGGACGTGGTTTTCCTGCGGCGAATCGAACGTGGAATAAAACACGCTCGCGCGAACGGAACGCCGGATATCCGTGACCTCCTCCGGCCGCTCGTCAATCAGCAGAATCATCAGCTCGATATCCGGATGATTCTGCTCGATGGCGCGGGCGATTTTCTGCAAGAGAATCGTCTTGCCCGCTTTCGGCGGCGCGACAATCAGCGCGCGCTGGCCCAGGCCGATCGGCGCGATAAAATCCAGCAGGCGCATGGAGGAATCGCTCGCCCCGTCCGCGCTTTCCAGCGTCAACCGCCGGTTCGGGTGAATCGGCGTCAGGGAATCGAACGGCCTGCGCACCCGCGCGATTTCCGGGTTGTCCCCGTTGACGGATTCAATGTACATCAGCGCGTTGTATCGGTCGCCCATCCGCTTCGGCCGCGTCTTGCCGACGATCTCGTCGCCGCTGTGCAGGTTGAACCGGCGAATCTGCGCGATGGAAACATAAATGTCGTCCGGCCCGGGCGTTCCGTTCTGCGTGCGCAGAAAACCGTAACCGCCGGGCTGCACTTCCAGCAGGCCGTGGCCGCTGCCCAGCAGCCCCGCCTTGAGCATCTGCGGCACAACCGGGTTGCTCGTGCCGTATTCCTCGTCGTAAAAACCGAGCGGCTTGGGCTTGTATAGCCCGATTTCCGGCTGATCGTCCGGCGCTTCCGCCGGTTTCATGCCGCTGCCGAGCTGGCGAAACAGCGTTTCGACCATCTGCGCCTTGTTCACCCCGTAGGGCAGGCGCACCTTGTTGGCGCGCGCCAGTTCGCGCAGCTGCACCACCGTCATGTTTTGGTATTGTCTTGCGGATTCCAATTGATTTCAGCTCCTCCCAATGGGCCAACATGCTTTGCCGCGGCGTTCCCGCGGATGTGCTTCATGTTGAAGGATATGCCGAAATCAACAAAGATATACGTTATACAATGAATTTTCATTTATCCGTATTGCGAAGCAAAGTGGAAGGTCAAGGGAACTCAGTTCCCTTGCGGGGTTTGGGGCAGCGCCCCAACGTCCCTGCCCCGCCCTCACGGCTTCCGCGCCAGAATCACGTCGCGGCTGATCGCCTGCTCGACCCAGTGCTCCAGATTCGCCGTCTGCACGATTTCAAACCCGGCCTTTTCGAACAGCCGAACCAAGCCGTCCCGCTTGGTGACGTGCGTGTTGAAACTCATCGCCAATACGCCGCCGGATTTCAGCACGCTGAACCACCCCGGCAGAGCCGCCGCAATCGTGCCGCCGATGGAATCCTGCCTGCCCGCCGTGCCCTTCTGCACGCCGTAGGGCGCATCCGTCACCATCAGATGTACGCTGCCCGGCTTGAGCAGCGCAGCCGCCTCGCGCGTGTCGCCGCAGATCAGCCGCAGCGTCCGCGTGTCGCCGTCCTTGAAATGCTCCGCCGAATCGGAAAAGACGAACTTGTTTTCCCGCCCGCCGACCTGGCCGCGCACCGTCAGCGCGCTGTCCGTCCGCTTGTATTTGATGCGGTGGAATTCCAGATAGCGCGTCATGTAATCCGCCGCTTCCTTCACGTCCGCCTTGCCGATCTCGATGCCCACGCCGTGATAGCCGCGCCGCAGCGCCAGCATCAGCGTCGTGCCGCGCCCGGCCATCGGGTCGCAGACGACAAGCTGGCTGTCGTGCACGGGCATAAACGCGCTCGCCGCCAGCGCCATCGTCAGCATCGTGTCGGTAAACATCTCGTTCGTCTTGCCCTTGTATTTGAGCAGCGCGGGCAGATCCTCCCCGATGTAGTTCGGATGGGTGCGCGCAAGCGGGGTCAGCTTCCCGTCCTCCATCGCGAAGAGCATGTAAATGCTCGCCAACTGGCTGAGCATACGCATGTCGCGCTCGGTGAGCTTCGCCGCCTCGAACGTCAGGAACGTCGCGCCGCCCATCTCTTTGGGGATGACTTCGGCCTCGCGCCCCAGCGCGGAAAGCGTCATGGCCAATTCCTGCACCGCCAGCTGTAAAAGCGATTGACGATAGCGCACGTTGGCATGCGGATAGAGCAAAAATGCGTAGGTCATGGTTTCTCCTTCAGTCGCTTCGCGACAGCTCCCTCTAAGAGGGAGCCTTGTTCTTATTTCGCCGTTTTTTATCGGTTACCCGTATATTGGCCTAATTAGCCTTTCTTTATTTGTACATACATATCTTTGTATGCCCAAATGCCTCCCTCTTTGAGGGAGGTGTCACGCATCGCGTGACGGAAGGAGTGATAGAAAAAAAGCCCTATCTTGCGATAGGGCGATTTTGTGAATCAGTACTTGCGCTTACGGGCCGCCTCGGCCTTCTTCTTGCGCTTCACGCTGGGCTTCTCGTAATGCTCTCTCTTACGGACCTCAGCAATAACGCCAGAACGCGCGCACTGCCTCTTGAATCTCCTCAGAGCACTTTCCAGGGATTCATTCTCACGAACACGGATCTCAGACATCTAGTATCCCTCCCCTCGGCTCAACATTCGACGATCCATTGCGTCAAATCAGCCGTCAATGGAGTACCGTACAGCTAATTATAGCGCAA
>CAKTXH010000114.1 GCA_934630975.1 uncultured Clostridia bacterium
AAGGATATTACCGGCAAGGTGCAGATCACCGTGGAAAAGGGCGAGGACGAGGCGCTGGATAACGCCGTCAACCAGATCACGCTCGATTCCGTGATCACCGTCATCGGCAAGGCCGTGGAGAGCGAGTATGTCAAGCTCGGCGGCGTTGAAATCTATCCCAAGCAGATCATCATCGAGTCTCTGGCCGCGCCGCTGCCGATTGACCGCGAGGCGCGCAAGGGCCACGAGCGCTCTTCCATCGACCAGCGCATCGACTACCGCTGGATCGACCTGCGCACGGACGCGAACCAGCTGATGTTCAAGGCGCAGACGGTGATGATCGCCGCGATGCGCGAGTTCCTGCTGGAGCGCAAGTTCATGGAGATCCACACCCCGAAGCTCATCGGCGCGGCGAGCGAATCCGGCGCGGATGTGTTCGAGGTCAAGTATTTCGACCGCAAGGCGTATCTGGCGCAGAGCCCGCAGTTCTACAAGCAGATGGCGATGGCCTCCGGCTTTGAGCGCATCTTCGAAGTCGGCCCGGTTTTCCGCGCGGAGAAATCCTTCACCAGCAAGCACACCACCGAATTCTCCGGCTTCGATCTGGAGTTCAGCTACATCGAGTCCTTCCGCGACGTGATGAAGATGGAGGAGGAACTGCTGACCTACGCGCTGGGCAAGGTCAAGGAAGCCTACGGCGAGGACATCGAGCGCGTGTTCGGCGTGCCGGTGATCGTGCCGACGACGCCGTTCCCGGTCATCAAGCTGGCCGATCTGTACGCCGAGCTGGAAAAGGAATTCGGTTACAAGTGCCCGGAAGGCGAAGAGGGCGACCTGACCACCGAGGCGGAGCATCTCTCCTACGAGTGGGTCAAGAAGAAGTACGGCCACGAGTTCCTGTTCATCACGGATTACTCCGCCGAGAAGCGCGCGTTCTACCACATGCGCGACGAGAACGGCGTGCCGCAGGGCTACGACCTGATCTGGCGCGGCGTGGAAATCACCACCGGCGCGCAGCGCGAGCATCGCTATGAGGTGCTCAAGGCGCAGGCGAAGGAGAAGGGCCTCGACGAGGACGTGAAGTTCTACCTCGAGTTCTTCAAGTACGGCTGCCCGCCGCACGGCGGCTTCGGTCTGGGCATCGACCGCCTGACCATGCTGCTGCTCGGCCTGACGATCAAGGACGCGATGTTCATCTTCCGCGGCCCGAACCGCCTGACGCCGTAAAAGCGAACGTTCGCATCATTTGATGCAGAAAAAATGAATCGAAACCCTTGCGCATTGGCGCAGGTTATGGTATATTAACGCCTGTCATTCAGGCGCAATCCTGAAGATGTTGACCGCTCCTGCCGGGAGCCAAGGCTACACGGACGGCCGGGTCAGATGCCGAAAACCCGTCGAAGAGCCGGGGACCGCACCGCGGGTGCGGGTTGGCAACTTTGTTGCCTTATTGATTGAGCGTCATCGCTCAAATTTCTCTGAGTCGTATCCGAATCGGCTTTGTGAAACGGTCAATAAGCGTAGTGAAACATCTTTGGGATGATCGCGGCTGAAAAACGCGGCCAAGTGGGCATTTTGGGCACATGGACGCAGCACCGTTTGATATCGAAGCGACGCGGAACGACCGCGCCGCTTTTTTTGCGTCTGCGCTTTTTGCGGGCGGGACGGAAAGCGGGCTTTGCCCGGCGGCGCTCCCCCAAAGACCCATTGCACAGGAGGAAAAAGGAATGAACAAGGTGATTGCCCTGCTGGCCGTGCTGCTTGCGCTTGGCGCTGGCGCGCTGGCCGAAACGCCGAAGGAAATGTATGACGGCTTTATTCAGGCGGTATCGCCGGAATACGGCTACCAGATTGCCTACGAATTGAGCACGAACCCGGCCTATGCCAACAGCGAGACGCTCGGCGGTCGTCAGGCGGGCAGCGACGCGGAACATGCCGCGGCGGAATACCTTTATCAGGAGATGCTCGCCCTCGGGCTGGACGATGTGGAAAAGGTGGCGGCGGACTGCGACAGATGGCAGTTCAACGGCGCGAGCTTCACGGTGGACGGCGAGGATTATCCCGTTTACACCTACGCCACGGCGGCCACGCCCGCGGAAGGGCTGACGGCGGAAATTGTCTATGTCGGCCAGGGCACGATGTGGGATTACGAAGGGCTGGATGTGACGGGCAAGATCGTGCTCGTGGATATCAACCAGCGCGACGATTGGTGGATCACTTACCCGATGCTGGAGGCGCAGTATCAGGGCGCGGCGGCGATTCTGGCGGCGAACGTCGGCGGTTTCGCGCAGGTGGCGGACGACGCGCTGAACAGTCAGGATATCTGCGGCCCGACGGCCATCCCGACCTGCTCCATCGGCGTGGCCGATTCGCAGAAGATTCGCGAAAAGCTGGAAAACGGCCCGGTGGTCGGCACGCTGATTGTGGATAACGAGGTGGAAATCGGCACGGGCGTGACCTACAACGTCATGGGCAAAATCCGCGGCAAATCCTCGGATTACCAGATTATCGTCGGCGGCCACTACGATATGCACTTCTTCGGCTTTCAGGATGACAACTGCGCCGTCGGCCTCGTGCTGGCGATGGCGAAGGCGATGAAGGATTCCGGCTATCAGCCCGAAAACGACATTGTGTTCTGCCTGCACGGCGCGGAGGAGTGGGGCGCTTCCTATTCGCAGTTCGACTGGACGGTCGGCGCGTGGGAGATGATCAACCACGTCCACCCGGAATGGGTCGGCAAGACGCTGGCGTTCATCAACTTCGAGCTTCCGGCGTATGAATTCGACACCTATACGACGACGTATTCCGCGCCGGAGATGTTCGCGATGCTCGATTATTTCGCCAATGATTACGCCTATTCGCCCGAGCCGGAGGGATGCTTCGCCGACGGCGTGCTGACCGAAGGCTACCAGACCTACACCTATTCGGATGATTTCTCCTATTACGCGGCGGGCGTGCCCTCCACGGTCAACGGCTTCCTGCTGCAAAAGGACATGGAGACGGTTTTCCCGTTCTACATTGACTATTACCACACGCAGTACGACAACCCGGATACCTACAACGAGGCGGTGATGCGCTTCAACATCGCCTATTACGGCGCGCTGGCGATGTACATCGACCAGATGCCCGCGCTGGATCTGGATTTCACGGCGCAGGCGACGCGCCTGAACGCGGCGATGGATGAAGACGTGATGGCGCAGGCGGGCGCGGACGTTGAGGGCTACAAGGCGGCGCTGGTCGCGCTGGAAGACGCGGCGGCGGCGATGCGCGCGCAGGTGGTCGAGGTGAACCGCGCGTATGAAGCGGCGCGCGAGGCGGGCGACGAAGCGGAGATGGCGCGGCTGCGCGAGACGGGCAGGGCGCTGACGTGCAAGAATCTGGAAGCGTTCCGCTATGCGCAGAAGCACCTGCTGGGGCTGATGTATGAGCGCCCGATTGTGCCGCACGAAGCGCCGCAGGAGACGATCACCCTGTGCGAAGCGATCATCGACTGCCTGAAAGACGGCGATCCGGCGACGGCGGTGGACGAATACGCGTGGACGGTCAACAACGTGCTGGAATGGTATGCGATGTATTTCTCCCCGGAGGTCATCGCGATTCAGGACGACATGAACTGGGGCGCGGACAATCAGGATAACCTGTACTGGGGAACGGACATCAACTTTGACAAGGCCGACGTGGATGCGGCCACGCGCAGCCTGTACGTGCGTTACGACGACATGGGCGGCGACTTTACCGAAGAAATCGCCATTTACGAAAAGGCGATTGAAACCGAAAAAGCGAAGCTGGCGGATCACGCGCAGGCCGAGGCCGAAGCGATGACCGAGCTGGCCGCGCTGCTGAAATAAACGGGATAGACGTTTGGGGTTCCACCCCCAAGTCCGGGAAACTCACATAAAAACGCTGCCTTTTGCCGTTGGCAAGAGACAGCGTTTTTTGTGATTTCCGATTTACGCCATGCTGATTCCCGCACAGCGGGAGCATGGCTCCAATCCCCCGAAAGGGAACTGAGTTCCCTTCACCTTCCACTTCTGGGACACGTTCGTGTCCCAGTGGAGGGAAATCCAAGAACCTCAGGTTCTTGGCGGGGTTTGGGGCAGAGCCCCAACGTCTTTTCTTTTTCTTTTCCTCCTTTTTACATGCCCTCGCTTTTCGATTTTACACGGCGGAATTACAATAACCTCGTTCTCAGATGAGAACGGAAACATCCCGAGATTCACTAAACAACGTGAAGAAAGAGGAGAAAAAGAACATGAATAAGCTTGCCAAAATCGCGGCGCTGGCCGCGCTCACCCTGACCTGCGTTGCCTCTGCCGCCTGCGCGGATTTCAACGCGGATAAGTCCATCACCGTCATCTCCCGTGAGGAAGGCTCCGGCACGCGCGGCGCGTTCGTCGAGCTGACCGGCGTGGAACAGAAGATCGACGGTAAGAAAGTCGATATGACCACCGACGACGCGCAGATCACCAACAACACCGCCGCCATGCTGATGACCGTCGAAGGCGACGAGCAGGCGATCGGCTACGTCTCCCTCGGTTCGCTGAACGAGAAGGTGAAGGCCGTGAAGGTTGAAGGCGTTGACGCGACGGCCGAGAACGTCGCTGACGGCAGCTACAAGATTGCCCGCCCGTTCAACATCGCCTATAAGGCGGACGGCCAGAGCGACCTCTCCAAGGACTTCGTGGCCTACATCATGAGCGCCGAAGGCCAGACCATCATCAACGACAACGGCTATGTCGGCAGCAGCGACGCGGCGGCCTTCGAGAGCAACGGCGCTGAGGGCAAGCTGGTCGTCGGCGGTTCTTCCTCCGTCTCCCCGGTGATGCAGAAGCTGATCGAGGCGTACAAGGCCGTCAACGCGAACGCGGATATCGAATTGCAGACCACCGATTCCACCACGGGCATGACCTCCGCCATCGAGGGCACCTATGACATCGGCATGGCTTCCCGCGAACTCAAGGACGACGAGGCGGCGGCGCTCGAGCATCAGGCCATCGCGATGGACGGTATCGCCGTGATCGTGAACCTGGCCAACCCGGCGGACGACATGACCGTCGAGCAGGTCGCTTCCATCTTCTTGGGCGATGTGACCAAGTGGAATGAAATCGTGAAGTAAAAAATCACCCTTCCACCGCTGAGGCGGTTCACCTCCCCTTGAAAGGGGAGGGGGGACCGTCCGCAGACGGTGGAAGGGTTTTATGGGTGAGGGTATGGAGCGAAGCTACATCAAACGCGCTCTGCTGGAAACAGTGATGAAAATCGTCTTTCTGGTGGCGGCGTGCATGTCCGTGCTGTGCGTGGCGCTGATCTGCATCTTTCTGTTTGCAAACGGCCTGCCCGCAATGAACGAAATCGGCGTGTTCAATTTCCTTTCCGGCACGAGGTGGAAGCCCGGCGCGGATATCTACGGCATTTTCCCGATGATTCTGGGCAGTATCTATGTGACGGCGGGCGCGCTGCTGCTGGGCGTGCCGATTGCGCTGCTGACGGCGATTTATCTGGCGTTCTTTTGCCCGAAGGGGCTGTACCGCGTGTTTAAGCCCGCGGTGGAGCTGTTGGCGGGTATTCCGTCGGTCGTCTACGGCTTTTTCGGCATTGTGGTGCTTGTGCCCGCTGTGCGCGCGCTGGGCGAACCGTGGGACGGAAGCGGCAACTCGATGCTCACCGCGTCGATCCTGCTGGCGATTATGATTCTGCCGACGATCATCGGCGTGGTCGAGCCTGCGCTGCGCGCCGTGCCGACGAGCTATTACGAGGGCGCGCTGGCGCTGGGCGCGACGCACGAGCGGAGCGTATACACCGCCGTCGTGCCCGCGGCCAAGAGCGGTATTCTGGCGGGCATTGTGCTGGGCGTGGGCCGCGCGATGGGCGAGACGATGGCCGTGATCATGGTGGCGGGCAACCAGCCGCGCATGCCGAAGGGCATTTTGCAGGGCGTCCGCACACTGACGGGCAACATCGTGATCGAGATGGGCTACGCCGCCGGGCTGCACCGGGAGGCGCTGATCGCCACGGGCGTAGTGCTGTTCGTGTTCATCCTGCTGATGAACCTGTGCTTCTCGGCACTCAAGAGGGGGAAGAAAGCGTGAGACGATACAAAAACCATGCCGGGTCGCTGGTGCTGGCGCTGCTGACGCATCTGGCGGCGGCGATTACGGCGCTGGTGCTGGGCTTTCTGGTGGGCTATGTGCTCATCCACGGCGTACCGAACCTGAGGCCGGAGATGTTTTCGCTTACGTATACCTCCGACAACCAGTCGATGCTGCCCGCCATCCTCAATACCTGCACGATGACGCTGCTGGCGCTGCTGGCGGCCGTTCCGTTCGGCATTGCGTCGGCCATCTATCTGGCGGAATACGCGAAAAAGGGGAGCAAAATCGTCGCGCTGGTTCGGGTGACGACGGAGACGCTTTCGGGTATTCCTTCGATTGTGTACGGTCTGTTCGGCATGCTGTTCTTTTCGGGCAAGCTGCATTTCGGCTACTCGATGCTCTCCGGCGCGCTGACGCTGGCGATTATGATTCTGCCGCTGATTATGCGCACGACGGAGGA
>CAKTXH010000115.1 GCA_934630975.1 uncultured Clostridia bacterium
CTGGGGCTTGACGCGTTTGATGGCGCTGCGCTTTCTGCGCGGCGGACTGGTATTTTTCATCCGGTTGGAACGCATGAATTGACTTCCTTTCAAGATTCGACAAAATAGCCTCACACAGTATAACATAAATCTCGCGCAAACGGAAGATCAAGAAAAATTTTCTACGGATTCTTTCCGCCGTTCCGCGATTTTTTCCGCCTGTTTGGCCTGCAGGATGCATAGATTATCCCTGTGGAAAACGGGAGGAGGGAGAAGGCATGCGGCTTGGCGTTGTGCTCACGGGGGTGGGCGCTTGCGCGGCGGCGAGCGCGGGCGCGCTGACATGGCTGCTGGATGCGGGCGTTGCGCCCTGTGCCGTCTGCGGGATGCAGGCGGCGGCATGGCCCGCGGCGCTGTATCTGGTAGGGTACGACGCGCAAAGGATGCAGGGCGCGGCGGCGCAGGCCGCGCGGGCGGGCAGAAGGCTTTTGCGCGCCGACGCTTCCGCTTCATCCCTGCTGGGCATGAAAAAAAGCGCGCTGTGCCGTGGGCGGCGGCTTGAAAAGCTGCTGGCCGCGCAGACGGGGGAGCGCGCGCTGGGGTTATGCGAGCGGCAGGGCTTTTTTCTGTGCCGGGCGGCGCGGAGCGGGCATGTTGTCGCCTTCTGCACGCAGAGCATGCCGCAGGAGGGCGCGATTGTGACGCTGCAAGCGTCGGCGGGCTTTGCGGCGCGCGCGGCGCTGGCCAGACCGCCGTTCGTTTCGGCGATGGAGTGGATGGGTTCGCCGCTTCTGCCGCTGGATGATCTGCCCTTGGCCTGCCGCATGCTGCAAGCGCTGGGCGCGCAGCGGGTGCTGGTCGTCGCGCCGCAGAGCGCCCTGCGCCATGAGCCGGACGCGCTCGAGCAGACAGCCGGTTTTTTCATGCCCTGCGCGCGGGAATTGGGGGAGAACGTCGGCGTTTTCCGCATCCCGCTGCCGGAAAAGCTTGGCGCGCTTTCGCTGGATCGGATTCTGCCTGCGATGGATATCGGCCGGGAGGCCGCCGCGCAGGGGATGGAGGCGGCGCTCGGGGGCATCGGCATGCCGCTGTGCCGCGTGCTGCCGTTCAGGCGCAGGCTTACCGCACCGTGAGATCGACGGTCGCTTTTTGCCGTTCGCTGCTGATGAGCGTTTCCAGCGCGGCCGTGTATGCCCCGGCGGGGACGCGCTCGCCCGCGTCGTTTCGCCCGTCCCAATACAGGCGGGTGACGTTGCCGGGCGCGGGGCGCGTGAGCTGCGTGCTGGCCAGACGGCGGACGAGCTGCCCCTCCGCGTCGTAAATGCAGACGGTGATTTCCGTCGGCACGTTGATTCGCGCTTCCAGCACAAGTTCGCGCTGCGCTGCCGCGTCGAACGTGTCATCCTCGGCGCTCAGCGTCACGGCCGGTTCAACGAACGGAGGCCGGACGGCCAGCAGCCGCTCGGAGCAGAGAATCACTTCCTCGCCCGTGACGGCGAAGACTTGCAGCATCATATAGCCGCTTTCGTCCTCGAGCACGCCGTCGAGCGTCAGTTCGCGTGTCTTGCGGCCGGGCGCGAGCAGGCCGTCGCCCGCGTCGCCGTCATCCAGAAACGTCGCCGCGTTCTGCCAATCCCAGCCGCCGTTCACCAGCCGCACCACGCGGTACTGAACGGCGGTTTCTTCAGTCACGGTGAAGGAAAACGCCAGTGTCGGGTCGTCGGATTCAAGCAGACTGTCGCTGTAACTGAATCCGGAAAGCGCGCGGGAAAGGGAGGCGTTCGTCGCTACGGGCAGCGTCAGCGCGTTGGCCTGCGCGGAGAGCAGCTGCACGGAGGAGGAGGGAACTGCCGCGCTCAGGTAGCGCCGCAGTTCTTCCAGCGTGACCTCGCCGTTGCCGTCCACATCCGCTTCCGGCTTGCCGTAAAGCCCGAGGCCGCTGGAAAGCGCGCTGGCGAAGTAGGAGACCGCGCCGGTGGACAGCCCCTCGCTGGCATAATACCAGCTGGATTCAAACCCGCTGGCGGAGGTCAGCACGTGGATACTTGGGTCGGACAGAAACGGCGTGGCCAGCGATGCGGGCGACAGCGCGCGGCTGCCCGGCAGAAGGCTCTGCGTGAAAACCCCGCGCCCGATCAGCGCGCCGGAATAGCACGCGTCCACAATCAGCAGCTTTTCGCCCTGAATATTCGAAAGGATGCTTTGCAGCGCCGCCGCGCCCAGCGGGGCTTCGCTCTCGCCGTCGCCCAGCATCAGGTAAACCTGTCCGTCGTCCGAAGAGGAGAGCACACCGTGGGTGCACAGGTAGAGAATGGAAAGATCGGTTTCGTTCGCGCCGTCAAACGCATCCTCCACCGCGGCCTGCAAATGCTCGACCGTGCCGACGGTGCCGTCTTCGATGGAAAGGTTGCCGACGTTCAGCCCCGCGCCGACCAGCGCAGAACCGACGATGTGCAGGTTGCCGGAAACGGAATTGCCCAAATCCGGCAGGGTGAGGAAGTCGTGGCAGGCGACAAGCAGCGCGCGCGTCTGCGCGAGTGCCCAGGCGGGCAGCGCGAGCAGCAACAGGGCGGCGACAAACGCAAATATCTTTCGCATACCGCAGCCTCCTTTCTTCCGTAATGAGCAGGGAAAGCGGCAAACGGCGCTTTCAACGGCTCTCTACATGTATAGACGTAAAAAGCAGCCGAAAATTTCACTTTTTTTCAAAATTTTTTAAAAAAGTTTTTGAAGCGCATGGTTTGGCCGTTTTCATCCCCGGAAACACCCTCATTTTAGCCGATCTTTCGGGCATAGACAAGATAAATGTTACGAAATTCCATAAAATTCCGCTGAATTGTCACGTTTTCGTCACAAACTTCCGAAAACTTGCCAAACCAGCCGCCCGGTGATAAGCTGAAAGCATCACAAAGGAAAAGGAAAAACAGACAGGATGAAACAGAAGGGGCAAAGGAAACATCCCGCTTTGCGCGCGCTGCTGGCCGTTTTGCTCGCGCTTGCGCTGCTGGCAGCGGCGGGCTTCGCGGCCTATCGCTTCTGGTGGCTGCCGCGCGCCGGGTTTGCCGTGCATTTTGTGGATATCGGGCAGGGCGACGGCGCGATTATTGTCTGCGACGGCAAAACGCTCGTCATCGACGGCGGCATGCCGGAAAGCGGCGCGAAGATGGTCGATTACCTGCAAAACACGCTGCATGTCTCGACCGTCGATTATATGATCGGCACGCACCCGCACGCGGATCATATCGGCGGCCTGCCGGACGTGATCGCGGCCTTTGACGTGAAGACGCTCTATTCGCCCGTGGATGAATTTGAAGCGAAGCCGTTTGAAGCGATGAAGCGCGCGGCGGATGAGAAAAAGCTCAAAATCACCGTGCCGCAGGCGGGGCAGAGCTTTTCCCTCGGGCGCGCGAAGGTCGAGTTTTACGCGCCGCTGGGCATTTACGACAATGTGAATGATCTTTCGCTCGTCACCCGCATCACCTACGGGCAGACGACGTTCCTGTTCACCGGCGACGCGGAAAGGCCGTCGGAAAACGACATGATCGACAGCGACGAGGAGCTTTCCGCAACCGTGCTCAAAGTCGGCCACCACGGCAGCAATACGTCCAGCTCGTATCTCTTCCTGCGGCAGGTGATGCCGTCTTACGCGGTCATCAGCTGCGGGAAGGATAATTCCTACGGCCATCCGCATCAGGAAGTGCTCGACCGGCTCAAGGATATCGGCGCGGCGGTGTACCGAACGGATGAGAGCGGCACCATCGTCTGCCGGTCGGATGGCACAAGCGTCACGTTTGAAACGGAGAATGGAAAAAAGCCGACCGCAACGCCCCGGAAGGGCAAGGCGGACGGCTATGTCGGCAATATGAAGAGCAAGAAGTTCCATCTGTCCACCTGCTCGAACGCGCAGGATATCCAGCAGGATAACCGCATCACGTTCGCGACCCGCGCGGCGGCGGTGAAGCAGGGGTATACGCCCTGCAAAATCTGCAAACCGTGACGCGTCGGAAAAACGGCATACGAAAAGGAGCGACCCTCTCGCGAAGGCCGCTCCCTGTTTTGATGCTGTTTCAGCTTTACGGCTTAGTACATGCCGCCCATGCCCGGGTCAGCCGCCGGGGCGGGAGCCGGATTCTTCTCCGGGATGTCCGCCACGAGGGATTCGGTGGTCAGCACGGTCGCCGCGACGGAAGCCGCGTTCTGCAGCGCGCTGCGGGTAACCTTGGTCGGGTCGATGATACCGGCTTCGACCATATCGACGTACTTGTCGTTCAGCGCGTCATAGCCGTAGCCCGGCTTTTTGGTGCGCTTGATCTTCTCGACGATGACGGAGCCTTCCATGCCAGCGTTCGCCGCGATCTGGCGAACCGGCTCTTCCAGCGCGCGCAGGACGATCTGCACGCCGGTCTTCGCGTCGCCAGTGTACTTCGGCAGGATGGCCTGCACGTCCGGCAGAACGCTCAGCAGCGCGGTTCCGCCGCCCGGAACGATGCCTTCCTCAACGGCGGCACGGGTCGCGGACAGCGCGTCCTCGATGCGCATCTTGCGCTCCTTCATCTCAATCTCGGTGGCCGCGCCGACCTGAATCACCGCAACGCCGCCGGCCAGCTTGGCCAGACGCTCCTGCAGCTTCTCACGGTCGTAATCGGAGGTCGTTTCGCCGATCTGGGTGCGGATGGAAGCCACGCGCGCCGCGATATCCTGCGGGTTGCCCGCGCCTTCGACGATGGTGGTGTTGTCCTTGTCAACCTTGACCTGGCGCGCGGAGCCGAGCATGTCAACCGTCGCGCTCTTGAGCTCATAGCCCAGCTCCTCGGAGATCACCTGGCCGCCGGTCAGGATAGCGATATCCTGCAGCATGGCCTTGCGGCGGTCGCCGAAGCCCGGGGCCTTGACGGCCACGCAGGTGAACGTGCCGCGCAGCTTGTTGACAACCAGTGTCGCCATCGCTTCGCCTTCGATATCCTCGGCGATGATCAGCATCTTGCGGCCAGCCTGCACAACCTGCTCGAGCAGCGGCAGAATCTCCTGAATGTTGCTGATCTTCTTGTCTGTGATGAGGATGTACGGGTTATCCAGCACGGCCTCCATCTTGTCGGTGTCGGTCGCCATGTAGGCGGAAACATAGCCGCGGTCGAACTGCATGCCTTCAACCAGAGACAGGTTGGTCTGCATGGTCTTGCTCTCCTCGACGGTGATCACGCCGTCCTTGCCGACCTTCTCCATCGCCTCGGAAATCAGCTTGCCGATGGTCGGATCGGCCGCGGAGTTCGCGGCGACGTTCTCGATGGACTGCTTGCCGCTGACCGGCACGCTCAGGTTCTTCAGGCTCTCGACGGCAGCGCTCGTGGCGGCCTCGATGCCGCTGCGCAGAACCATCGGGTTCGCGCCCGCCGCCAGGTTCTTCAGACCCTCGCGGATGATCGCCTGCGCCAGCAGGGTAGCGGTGGTGGTGCCGTCGCCCGCAACGTCGTTGGTCTTGGTGGCGACTTCCTTCACCAGCTGAGCGCCCATGTTCTCAAACGGGTTCTCCAGCTCGATTTCCTTGGCGATGGTCACGCCGTCGTTGGTGATGAGCGGCGCGCCGTATTTCTTGTCGAGCACCACGTTGCGGCCTTTCGGGCCGAGGGTGATCTTGACGGTATCCGCCAGGGAGTTGATGCCCTTTTCAAGGGAACGGCGGGCTTCCTCGCCGAAAATAATCTGCTTAGCCATAATGATGACCTCCTACAAATCAGGTTCTTTTTTGAATTTCCGCGCGGTTTGCTCGCGTGTGTCAAATACTCGGGTTTACGCGGTCAAACGGCGGAAGAAAATGAAGGCTTAGCCTTCAACGATTGCAAGAATGTCGCTCTGGCGGACGATCTTGTATTCCTCGCCGTCGATCTTGATCTCCGTGCCGGCGTACTTGGAATAGACGACCTTCTGGCCTTCCTTCACCTGCATGGTGACTTCCTTGCCATCCACAACGCCGCCCGGGCCGACGGCCACGATGTAGGCGTACTGCGGCTTCTCCTGCGCGGCGGACGTGAGGATAATGCCGCTCTTGGTGGTTTCTTCAATTTCCGCGTCCTTGAGGACAACGCGGTCAAAAAGGGGTTTCAAGCTCATTTTGATAGACCTCCTTAGATTGCCTTTCGACTTTGTTAGCACTCTTTATGGATGAGTGCTAAAGCAAGATATAATATACGCGAGTCAAGCCAATTCGGCAACATGGGAGAATTGCCGAATTCTTGAATTTATCTCTATTTTAACCGCTTTATGGAAAATAACGCGCTCAAATGATTCGAAACTCAAAATTTCTCCGCTTTTCAAGTAAATCGCCGGATTGAGTGGCCGAAACCGGCCTTTTATGGTAAAATGAGCGCTATTGGAGGGCCGAATATGGATCAAAACTTTACGCGGTCAGTCCTTTCGTGGTATGACGCGGGCCACCGCGACCTGCCGTGGCGGCGCACGAAGGACGCTTATCGAATCTGG